>RFSL01000223.1 GCA_009923965.1 Flavobacteriia bacterium
TATTGCTCGGCATCTAATTTAGTGATCCGCAACATTTTTTGTTCATCCCCTTCCCCAACCGGAATAACCATTAAACCACCAATTTTTAGTTGGGAGATTAAAAGCTGTGGAATTTCGGGTGCACCACAAGTCACCAATATTTTATCAAAAGGCGCATGGGAGGGAATTCCTTTATAACCATCACCAAAACTAAGTTTTGCATTGAAATTAAAGAAAGTAATGATCGATTTTGCCTTTATATGTAAATCCATGTGGCGTTCTACGGAAAATACCTTTGCGCCCATTTGGCATAAAATACACGTTTGAAAGCCAGAACCCGTTCCTATTTCCAACATCTTATCCCCTTTTGCCACCGCTAGCAATTGCGTTTGAAATGCTACCGTGTAAGGATGCGAAATAGTTTGTCCAGAACCGATTTGAAAAGCCATGTTGGTATAAGCTTGCTCATCAAAAGCTAAGTCCAAAAAATAATGCCTAGGAATAGCAATAAATGCCTCAAGAATGCTAGCTTGCTCAATACCCATTTTTCCCAACTCCTCTACCAACAGTTTACGTTTTCCTTTATGCCTAAATGTATCTTTTAAATGCTGATTCATTAATTTACCCCTTGTTTGAAAATTTGAAAAATAAGTCTTTTTCCGTGCATAAAAATAAGCTAAACTTCAAGGCAAAAATCAATTTAACGTGATTATTTATAACTTTGCCACGTCGAAAACTACTATTTTAGTGGTTTCAAATAAAGTAGAGGACACAGATGCAAATTTTAGTTACGGGAGGTGCAGGTTTTATAGGTTCTAACACATGCGATGCGCTTTTAGCCCTAGATCACACAGTCATTTGCTTAGACAATTTTTTAACAGGAAGAATCTCCAATTTATCCGATGCCTTAAAACACCCAAATTTCACCTTAATTGAAGGAGATATTCGAAACTACAGCACCTGTGAATTGGCCATAAAAAACTGCGACATCGTGCTACATTTAGCAGCCTTAGGTTCCGTTCCAAGATCAATCAACGATCCAATTACCACGAATGACATAAACATTAATGGCTTTTTAAACATGTTGACGGCCACCAAAAATGCTGGCATCAAGCGTTTTGTTTTTGCAGCAAGCAGCTCCACTTATGGGGATTCAACAGCACTTCCCAAAATAGAGCATCAAATTGGGCGACCACTTTCTCCTTATGCCGTTACAAAATACGTAGGTGAATTATATGCCGATGTTTTTGCGAAAAATTATGGAATCGAATTCATTGGCTTGCGCTATTTTAACGTGTTTGGAAGACGACAAGATCCACAAGGCGCTTATGCAGCGGTAATTCCGAAATTCATAAGCCAATTATTAAAACATGAAGCACCAATTATCAACGGTGACGGTTCCTTTTCGCGGGATTTCACTTATATCGATAATGTGGTAGAAATAAATATTCAAGCATTACTTACGCAGCACAAAAGTGCCATTAACGAAATCTATAATGTAGCCTGTGGAGAAGCGACCAGTTTAAATTCCTTATTCCAGATGCTGCGCAATGAATTGGCATTGTTTGAACCTAGCGTAAAAGCTATCGAACCAATCTATGAAAAGATTAGAGTGGGCGATATCCCACATTCCCTTGCCTCTATTGAAAAAGCACAAAGATTATTAGCTTATAAGCCAGCAACCAATGTGGAAGAAGGCATTAAGCAAACCGTTGCTTGGTATGTAAAGGATAGCAAGAAGTAAGAAAAAAAACTTGGCTTGGTACAACTTCATTTTATTTGCAATTATTATTTATCTTTGATAAAAGGGCAAATAAAATGCTGAGGGAATTAGAGGGCATTTGGAAAAAATAGACCTAAGTATTACTTTAGTAAAAATAAAAAGAAATGGCTCAAGTTGATGTAATTAGAAATGGAATTATTGACAAACTACTTGCAATATCAGATAAAGATTATTTGATGGCTTTGCTTCGTTTGGTTGATAATAGTGCGGTTCAAGAAGATAAAATTAAATTGACTAAGGAGCAAAAG
>RFSL01000224.1 GCA_009923965.1 Flavobacteriia bacterium
GGAAGCCATCCGTGCGGGCACTGCTGAATTGGCTGAAAGGGCGGCTGAGTTGGCCAAGCGAATGGGAGTTCGGGCGCCCCGTTTTGCGCTCACTGGGGGGCTTTTTGAAAACTCCTTTTACCGGACAACTTTGTTGAGGGAGCTTCGGCGAGTTTGTCCCCAAGCGACCGGCGTCGTTCTATCGGTCCCGGGAGCCATCGGCGCCGCGAGAATGGCCGGATTGGTGTCGGAAGTGGAGCCCGCCAAGGAATCAGCGGATGAAAAAGCCGTGGATGTCGGGGCTCTGCCGACAGAACGGGCAAATCCGTGTTCGCGCGGGTTGCACAGGAAATCGGTATCTAGAACTAACACAGACTCAGCTTGAGCGTAGTAAGAAAGATATTGAATTAAGATATAATTTAATGAATGAGGAGAATTCTGAATACCTTGAAGCTGCAAAAAATGGCGATATTGTCGAAGTTGCAGATGCTTTAGGAGATCAATTATACATTCTTTGTGGCACTATTTTAAAACATGGTTTACAGCACAAAATAGTTGAGGTTTTTACTGAGATTCAACGCTCAAATATGTCTAAATTAGATGTAAATGGAAAGCCAATTTACCGTGAAGATGGAAAGGTTTTAAAATCTTCACTTTATTTTCGTCCAAATATTAAAGCAATTCTTGAAAAATAGAGTTATTCACTAGTTAGTCTTTAATACTTTATATTAAACAAGCACTTAGATAATTACTTAATAAGTAGTTTTGATTAAATTTAATCTATGCAATCATAAAAATGAAGGATATATCGATCTATTTTAGTCCTGTTGATGTTACAGGAGAATGGCACGAAGATCAAATAGGGTCAAAAATCGTCACAAATCATAGCTCCTTTCCAGAAATTCAAAAAAATTCTTGTGCCTTAATTTATGTTCCTGAATTTCGTGGATTCAAAAATTCTGACATAAAACAAGATATCCAATCTAAGTTTAGAGAGGCATTTTATGAATTGCAAATTGGTTCAAATTGGCACAGTAATTTATATGACTTAGGTAATATTCTTCCGGGACAAAATCTAAATGACACCTATTTTGCACTTTCTCAAGTGGTATCTGAATTGGTAAAAATAAATGTGATTCCAATTGTAGTAGGAGGAAGCCAAGATCTTATTTTGGCGATTTATACCGCTTATGAAAAATTAGAACAGATGATAAATATTTGTTCTGTTGATTACGCCTTAAATTTAGGCGCTCCCGAAGAGGAAATAAATTCAAATGGGTACTTAAGCCATTTATTGTTAAAACGACCTTGTTATTTGTTTAACCATGCTAATTTAGGTTTACAAATGCCTTATTCAAATCCAAAAGAATTGGAGTTAGTTGAAAAACTTTACTTTGATGTTTGTCGCTTAGGTGAGTTTAATTCTGATTTCAAGAAAGCTGAGCCTCACTTAAGAAATGCAGATATAATTAATATTGATTTTGAATCTATTAAAGCATCTGAAACGCTCAGTAGAAATGGTTTGCCTAATGGGTTTTACGCAGAACAAATTTGTCAAATTGCAAAATATGCCGGAATATCTGATAAAGTTTCTTCTCTAGGCATTTTTAATTATAATAATTATACTGCAGTTGGAGATCAACTTTTGGCTCAACTAATTTGGTATTTTATTGATGGTCTTGCTTCTCGCTTTTCTGATTTTCCTAAGGGATCAAAAGATGATTACAAAAAATTTACTGTTGTTATGGAAGAAACTATTCATGAATTAGTTTTTTTTAAGAGCAATAAGTCTTCTCGCTGGTGGATGGAAGTACCATTTCCACCAAATAATGAATCTAAATATGAAAGGCATTATCTTGTTCCATGTAATAAAGAAGATTATGAAAATGCTATGAAAAATGAATTACCTGATTTATGGTGGAAAACCTATCAAAAACTATTCTAACATCTTATTTTTTTTCCCATTTTTATTAATTTTAAATAAATATGTTTATTTTAGCC
>RFSL01000225.1 GCA_009923965.1 Flavobacteriia bacterium
CATTGATGTTGACAATATGTTTTATGAGCTTTGTAGTTCCGTTGTTTCATTTAACGGACAAGGAACATTTCAGGATTTTGAATTGGAATTAGTTCGATTGATTGGTATTGATTCCCCCGTAGATGAAGCTGAATTCTTGAGTATGGATAAAGGGCTGTTAATCGATAAAGTGTACCAAGGAATGCGAGAACAATACGATAGAAAGTGTGATAAAATAGCAGCTAAAGCGCTTCCACAAATAAAACATGTTTATGAAACAATGTCAAATAAATACAAAAATATTGTATTCCCGTTAAGTGATGGCAGAAGAGAAATGGAGTTGATTGTTAACCTAGAAGATGCCTATGCAACTCAAGGTAAAATCATCTCTAAATCGTTTGAAAAAAATATTATCCTTTCAAAAATTGATGATGAGTGGAAAGAACATTTGCGAGAAATGGATGATTTGAGATCCGCTGTAAACAATGCAACCTATGAGCAAAAAGATCCGCTTGTAGTCTATAAACTTGAGTCGTATGAATTGTTTAAGTCGATGATGAATCGTTTGAATGAAGATGCTGTAGATTTATTGATGCGCATGGATATTCCTGTTGAACAGCAACTTAAAAGTACCAATCAAGACGAAAAACAGAGTAATTACGAAAAATCTCAAACGAATTCTGATCGTACTTCTTCCACCCCACTTCCTCAATTTCAGGGAAGACAAGGTTTTCAGCAAGCAATTCAAAATTCGATGCCGCAAGAAGAAAAAAGACAACCAATTGTTGTAGATCCTAAAGTGGGAAGAAACGATACCTGTCCTTGCGGAAGTGGAAAGAAATTTAAGCAATGTCATGGGAAATGATGTCTATATACGACATTAAATCAATTGCTATAATAGGCTCTGGAAAAGTTGCAAATACACTTGGTAACCTAATTTATAAAAAAGGCATTGAAGTTTTTGCTGTTTCTAGTCGGAATAATGACACCGGAATTCCTTTAGCAAATAAACTAAATTGTCATTATACAGAAAACTACCTGGAACTTCAAGCAGATTTAATTCTTGTAGCTACAAATGATGATTCTGTAAAAGAAATTATTAATTCCTTTCCAGAAAAGCAATTTATCGCATATACAGCTGGCTCTATTGACTTGGCAGAAATAAATCACCCAAATTGTGGGGTTTTTTACCCCCTTCAAACATTTACAGAGAATAGAACGCTAGAAGTTGATCAAATTCCAATTCTTCTGGAAGCAAAGAATATTCACCTTCTTGGCTTACTTTCAGAACTCTGCGAAAAACTTGAATTCTCCTTTCAATTTAGCAATTCAGAACAGCGAAAATTAATTCATTTATCAGCAGTGATTGTTAATAATTTCGCAAATCACATTGTTTATATTGCACAACAGGAAGCGCAAAAGAATCATCTTGATTGGGAGCTGTTTAAGCCAATTCTCAATGAAACATTCTCAAAAATTCAGGAATTAGGAGCAAAAAATGCACAAACCGGGCCTGCAAGAAGAATGGACTTATCAGTTATTGCTGAACACGAACATTTATTGACTGGCACAAGCTTAGAACTATATAAACTATTAACAAAAAGTATTATTGAAACATATAAAAATGATTAGCTACAAAGAAAAATTAAACACTATTAGCACTTTTATCTTTGATGTTGATGGAGTTCTGACAGATGGAAAAGTGTACCTTTTTAAAGATGAAATTGTCCGCGCCATTAATTCTAAAGATGCCTATGCCTTGCAATACTCGGCAAAAATGGGCTTCCGTACTTTCATTATTTCTGGCGGGAATTCTGAAGAGGTGAGAACTAGACTCATGGAATTTGGTGTTACTGAAGTTCATTTATCTGTTCATGAAAAATTAAGGTGCTATGAAGACATCAAAAAGAGGTTCAAACTTAAAGATGCTGAAATTTTATACATGGGAGATGATATTCCAGATATTCCGG
>RFSL01000226.1 GCA_009923965.1 Flavobacteriia bacterium
TAAAACCAAAGAAAAAGAATATTTAAAGACTTCGATGGCAAATTTTATGAAGAAGCAATATCTTTCTCACAATAATGATGCAGTTGAAAACAATGTTATTGCTGAAAATCTGAAAGAATTATCAAAAGGCAACTTGATACTTGAAAATCCTGATGAATTAGTCAATACTAATACAATATTACGTGAAATGGGCTTAAATAAGAAGTTTACTAAACCCAATAATAATTACAAGCAGAAAAAGAAATTCAAAAAGCAATAAGATGGCTTCATTTGAGATTTATGGTGGAAAACCACTTAAAGGAGAATTAATTCCTCAAGGCGCAAAAAATGAAGCGCTTCAAGTATTGTGTGCTCCTCTTTTAACCGAAGAAAAAGTAACAATTTCAAATATTCCTGATATTATTGATGTGAATAAATTGATTGCGCTCCTACAAATTATGGGGGTAAAAATTGAGAAAATTGAAAAAGGAACGTATAGCTTTCAAGCAAAAGAAATAGATTTAAAATACCTTGAATCAGAAGATTTTAAAATACGTGCTGCATCGCTTCGTGGTTCAATAATGATTGTTGGTCCATTATTAGCACGCTTTGGAAGAGGTTTTATTCCAAAACCCGGCGGAGATAAAATTGGAAGACGTCGCTTAGATACTCATTTTGAAGGATTTGCACTTCTAGGAGCAAAATTTAATTACGATGCTGGAGAACATTTTTATTCTGTAGAAGCTAAAAAGTTAAAAGGTGCATACATTCATTTAGATGAAGCTTCCGTTACAGGAACTGCAAATATATTAATGGCTGCTGTTCTTGCTGAAGGTAAAACGACCTTTTATAATGCTGCTTGTGAGCCATATATTCAACAAATGTGTCGCATGTTGAATGCAATGGGAGCAAATATTACTGGAATTGGTTCAAATTTATTATACATTGAAGGGGTTAAATCTTTGAAAGGTTGCTACCATCGTATACTTCCAGATATGATTGAAATAGGAAGTTTTATTGGCCTTGCAGCAATGACAAAATCTGAAATCACAATCAAAGATGTGAGCTATGAAAATCTAGGGATTATCCCAAATGTTTTTAGAAGACTCGGAATAAAACTGGAACGACGAGGAGATGATATTTTTGTGCCAGCTCAAGATAGTTACGAAATTGATACTTTTATCGACGGGTCAATTCTAACTATTTATGATGCACCATGGCCGGGGTTCACACCAGATTTACTTTCGATTATATTAGTTATTGCAACGCAAGCAAAAGGATCTGTTTTGATTCATCAAAAAATGTTTGAATCTCGCTTATTTTTTGTAGATAAGTTAATCGATATGGGAGCTCAAATTATTCTCTGTGACCCTCATCGAGCAACAGTTATAGGCTTGGGTCGAGAACATAATTTAAAAGCAATCAGCATGACATCTCCAGATATTAGAGCAGGAGTTTCTCTGTTAATTGCTGCTCTATCAGCACCAGGAAAAAGCACCATTCATAATATAGAACAAATAGATCGTGGATACCAAGATATCGAATTACGACTTAATAACATCGGAGCAGACATAAGAAGAATTGGATAATGAAAAAACAAATAATTTTTGGTTCAATTATAATTGCAGTTTACACTTGCATTGCTCTTACCCTGAAAAAAAAATCTAGTTTTAATTCAGTAATAAACGCACCCGAAATTGAATTAATTTCACCAAGTGGCAAAACAATTAAACTATCAAATTTAAAAGGAAAAATTGTCTTGATAGATTTCTGGGCTTCATGGTGTGGACCATGCCGTCAGGAGAATCCAAAAGTTGTAGAAGCATATAAAAAATATAAAAAAGGTACCTTCATAAATGCAAAAGGTTTTGAGGTATTTAGTGTTTCACTTGATCGAGATGAGAAAGCATGGAAAGAAGCTATAAAAAATGATTTTCTATCATGGAAAAATCACGGTATTGACAAAG
>RFSL01000227.1 GCA_009923965.1 Flavobacteriia bacterium
AACCAATCAAAATTAACATTGATGTCGGAATCATTGCGTAATTCCGGGAGAATTTGGGTTCCAAAGAAAAAAGAAGATGCAGAAGCAATTCGAGCTGGACAACTAAAACCAACACAAATTGTGGAAGAAGAAAGAGATTACTTTTTGGAAAGAAGGTATCCCGCTTTTGGAAATCTTGTTCCCCGAGATGTAGCTTCCAGAGCTGCAAAAGAACGGTGCGATGAAGGTTTTGGAATTGAAGCTAACGATACGAATGAAGGGGTTTATTTGGACTTTAGCTCAGAAATTATTTCCAAAGGAAAGCAAGCAGCTTATTCTCAAGGAGATCACAATCCATCAAGTGAAAAAATAACTGAATTAGGAAAAACCTGGTTGGCGGAAAAGTATGGGAATTTGTTTAAGATGTATGAAAAAATTACAGACGAAAATCCCTATGAAACTCCAATGAAAATATATCCTGCTGTGCATTATACAATGGGAGGAGTTTGGGTTGACTACAATCTTCAGAGTACAATTCCCGGATGTTTTGTTGCCGGTGAAGCTAATTTTTCTGACCACGGAGCAAATAGATTAGGAGCTTCTGCCTTAATGCAAGGTTTAGCAGATGGTTATTTTGTGCTTCCATATACGCTTTCTAATTATTTGGCAGATGAAATTAGAACAGGAAAAATTTCTACCGATACGCAAGAATTTTTGGATGCAGAAAATTCAGTGAAGGAAAGTATTGAAAAGATAATTTCTGCAAAAGGAAGTAAATCTGTTGATCATTTTCACAAACGTTTGGGATTAATCATGTGGAATAAAGTTGGGATGGCACGGAACAAAAAAATCCTTAAGGACGCAATAGATGAAATTGGAAATTTACGAACTGAATTTTATGCTGATGTCTATGTTCCCGGTGCTGCAGATGAAATGAATTCTGAATTGGAAAAGGCCATGCGAGTAGCAGATTTTATCGAATTAGGACAATTAATGGCTATTGATGCTTTAGAACGAAATGAATCGTGCGGTGGGCATTTTAGAGAAGAGTTTCAAGATTCCGAGGGTGAAACCTTAAGAGATGATAAGAAATACAAACATGTCGCTGCTTGGGAATACCAAGGAATGGATGTAACAAAAGCAATTCTTCATAAAGAAGAACTGGATTATGAATTTATTAAAATTGCTGATAGAAACTATAAATAAAATATAATGGATAAAAAACCTAAAGTATGGAAAATGATGTTGATTAGTTGGCTATTTGTTTATCCAGTTATCAATCTCATGTTTTTCTTAATCTTTCCTTTGATTAAAGAACTTCCTCAATTATTAAAGACATTTATTTTTACCGCAATTTTAGTTCCTGTTATGGGAATGGCAATTCCTGCGCTTCATAAGAAATTCTGGAATTGGATAACGAAATAAGATTAAAAACTGTTTTGAATAAAACAACAAACATGGCAGCAAAAACAATAAACATTACATTAAAAATCTGGAGACAAAAGAATTCTAAAGCAAAGGGTGAACTAAAATCTTATGCCTTGGAAAATGTATCTACAGATAGCTCTTTTTTAGAAATGCTGGATCAATTAAATGAAGAGCTTCTTACTAAAAAAGAAGAGCCAGTTGCATTTGACCACGACTGTCGTGAAGGAATTTGTGGTTCTTGCTCTCTTTATATCAATGGACGTGCTCATGGTCCAGAAACTGGAACTACGACGTGTCAATTACACATGCGGAAATTTAAAGATGGGGAAAATATTTACATTGAGCCATGGAGATCTGCGGCGTTTCCAATCATAAAAGATTTAATTGTAGATCGAAGCGCATTTGATAGAATTCAACAAGTTGGTGGCTTTATTTCTGTGAATACCTCAGGAAAAACAATGGATGCAAATGCTATTCCAATTCCAAAATCTGATGCAGATAAAGCTTTTGAAGCAGC
>RFSL01000228.1 GCA_009923965.1 Flavobacteriia bacterium
TCACTAAGATTTACTTCTCTTTCTGTCCACTCAAAATTCTCTTGTTCAATATCTCCAATGGTGTCTATAAAACTGCTAATTTGATTATCAGTTGTAGAAACTAAGACCATGTAATTATCTGGAAAAGAAGGGTCGTGTGACTTTGCTTTCCATGAAATAAAATTTCCAAACGAAGAAAGAGAAAGTGCAGGCGTAATTAGCCAACGACTTGCGGTATCTTCAAGTGAAAAATAAGATGTTGCTGCAGCGACTTTATTTGTTGAATCTTCTGGATCTACTGTGCCAATCCATGCACTTGTGAAATTTGAAACTTGAATGTTTGGAGCATTAAAATCATTATCAACTATTGAATAATTTGTTGGAATTCCAAGTTGGAAGTCAGTATCTAAAATGTAAGATTGCGCGAATATTTCAACAGATAAAAAAAATAGGCAACAAGTAAAGATTAATTTCATGGCTCAAATTTACGATTAATCGACCAAAGTGATAAGGATGTCTTTAAATTCTTGGTAAAATTCGTCAAATTCACTTAGGCGAAGTTTAAAAAATTTATGAATTTCCTTCCAGTCTTCATCCTTATAAAAGTTAAATCCTTCTAGTTCCCACGAAATTCTTGAAATCTCCAGCCCTTCTTCTGTAAAAAAGCGTTCTGTCCATTGCGTTGGATACTTCATTTTTGCTTCCATCACTTTCTTTAGTTCACCTAATTGTTCCCAAAATATAGCTTTAATAGCTGGATCTTTAAATTGAATGTCGTAACATAAAGCTGTAAGTTTTCCATCACAAATTAAGCGGATGTAGGTATTTTTAACTTGGGTGGGATAATTTATCCAGTTAATGCGTTTTCCAGAGCTAGACATTCTTCGGCGCATAACTTCTTTAAAGCCAGCCCAAAAAAGTTCGTTCCGTTCTTTTTTATCTGCTTTGGGTAGCATGTCTTATTTATTGCCTTTTGCGTAGTCTGCAAGAAATTGCTGTAATCCTAAATCAGTAAGAGGATGCTTTGCCAGTGCTTTTATAGCACTCAATGGGCCAGTCATAACATCTGCTCCAATTTCTGCACAATTTATAATATGCATTGGGTGACGAACAGATGCAGCAAGAATTGCGGTATCGAAAGCATAATTATCGTAAATCAAACGAATTTGAGCTATCAGTGAAATTCCATCAGTTGAAACATCATCTAAGCGACCAAGAAATGGAGAAATATAAGTTGCACCTGCTTTTGCTGCCAATAATGCTTGTCCAGCTGAAAAAACCAAGGTGCAGTTAGTACGGATATTTTTAGCAGAAAAATATTTAATCGCTTTGATTCCCTCTAAAATCATTGGTATTTTCACCACGATATTTTTGTGTAAAGCTGCTAATTGCTCTCCTTCACGAATCATTCCGTCAAAATCAGTAGCGATTACTTCAGCGCTCACAGGTCCATCAACAATCTCACAAATAGCAAGGTAATGATTTAGGATATTTTGTGCTCCTGTAATCCCTTCTTTTGCCATCAATGAAGGATTTGTTGTCACGCCATCGAGGATACCAAGATCATTAGCTTCCTTAATCTCCTTTAAATTTGCTGTATCTATAAAAAATCTCATAGTCTATTTATTTCTGTTTTTTAACATTTCTTGTTGTTTTCTCTGCATTTCCTCTAGTTTTTCTTGGAAACGAGATTTCTTTTTTTCTTTAACACCGCTGGCATTTTGAGTTTTTCTATTTGCCATTTTTATACGCAATTTATCTTCATCAACAAAAAACTTCTTAATCACCAACATCATTAGGATAGAAATTAAAGTAGAAATAAAATAGTAGTAGCTTAATCCTGCAGAGTAATTATTAAAGAAGAAGATCATCATGATTGGAAAAATATACATGATAACTTTCATGTTTGGCATTCCTGGCTGTTGTGGCTGTTGCATGTTTCCAC
>RFSL01000229.1 GCA_009923965.1 Flavobacteriia bacterium
AGATTTATTGGCTTATTTTCGCTTAACTGCAAATCCGCATGATGAAGAAGCAGTAAAACGCGTTATTAATTATCCAAAACGAGCAATTGGAAAGACAAGCATCGAAAATTTAATGATTTCTGCAAATAACTACAATGTAAGCTTGTGGGAAGTAATGAGTGATTTTGATAAATACCCCTGTGACATTAACAACGGAACAAAGCAAAAAATTTATGATTTTGTGACCATGATTAATAGTTTTGGAGCAGAATTAAATAAGGTAAATGCCTACGATTTGGCCTACAGAATTGCAACTTCAAGCGGAATACTAGGTGAATTAATCCTAGAAAAAGAAAAAGGACCTGAAGAAGTTGAGCGACTTCAAAATATCGAGGAGTTATTAGCAGGAATTCAGGAATTTGTGACTACTTCGGAAAGCGATGAATTTAAATCCTTAGCAGATTTTATGATTGATGTTGCACTTTTGACAGATGCCGATCAAGATAAAACAGATGAGCGCAACCATGTGTCTTTGATGACAATTCATGCTAGTAAAGGCCTTGAATTTCCATATGTTTTTATTGTTGGACTAGAAGAAAATCTATTTCCTTCACAAATGGTTCTAAATACTCGATCTGAATTGGAGGAGGAACGTCGCTTGTTTTATGTTGCCGTAACCCGAGCAATGATTTCTTGCTCGCTATCGTATGCAAGTTCTCGCTATACTTGGGGACAAGTAGTTAGCTGTGAACCAAGTCGCTTTATTGATGAAATAGACCCTAATTATTTGACTTTTGATTCTCCTCCTCGTGGAACTGGAAGATCACTTATGAATGGTAATTTTGAGAGATCATTTTCTAATGGCTTGTCAAGACAAACTGGAAGTGTTCCCGGAAATCTAAAGTCACTGAATGAAATAAATAAATTACCGTCTAAAAATTCGGATGGCTTACATTTAATGGTAGGGGACAATGTTGAACACGAGCGATTTGGAAAAGGAAAAATAACACAACTTGAAGGAAGTGGTGCAGATAAAAAAGCAATAATTTTTTTTCCGCATCATGGAAGTAAAACTGTTTTGTTACGTTTTGCTAATTTGAAAGTTATTGATTAATATACCTTTATCATGAAAACTGGACTTTTTCTTATTCTTTTTGTTCTTATTTCTCCGCAGTATTCTTTTTCACAAACTTGGTCCGAGCAAGAACTAGCAAAAGCAAATACCTGTATCTTGATTGATGACTTATCAAATATTGAAAAGGAAGCAATCCTATACATCAATCTAGCACGTTTATTCCCATTAAAATTTGCGAAAATTGAAGTTCTACCTTACTTCGGACCAGAAAAATACGGTGCATACCTTGAGGATTCTCCCTACAAAGAATCTTTATTGAGTGACTTAAAAACTATAAAACCCATGAATGCCTTAATTTACAATGAAGAATTGAGAGAATTAGCTATTTGTTTCGCTTTAGAACAAGGTGCATCAGGTTACATGGGACACGACAGAAAAAAATGCGAAGGATTTTACAATGCCGAATGTATTGCTTACGATATGGAAACAGGCAAAGACATTTCAATGCAGCTCTTGGTGGATCACGAAGTTCCAAGTTTAGGACATCGGCAAGCTTGCTTAGACAGTGAACTCACGAAAGTCGGAATTGGATTTAGTAAACACAAAAAAGCATCTTTTTGTGCAGTTCTAGATTTTTTAAATTAATGATCTGTGTCAAAAAAAATAGGACTACTTTCTGATACTCACTCCTATTTAGATCCAAAAATCAAGGAATATTTTAGTAATGTTGATGAAATTTGGCACGCCGGAGATATTGGAAGTATTGAAGTTTTAGATGAACTCATAGCTTTTAAACCAATACGCGCAGTTTGGGGGAATATCGATAACCATGAAATAAGACAGGAAACAAAAGAATTTTTGCGTTTT
>RFSL01000230.1 GCA_009923965.1 Flavobacteriia bacterium
TTAGATTTAATTGAAATAATTATTTTTTTTAAAAATTAATATTAAAAAAAATTTTTGTGTTAATTTTTAGTTTAACATTGTAAACGAATTTATCTAAATTCTTTTTTTAATAAAAATCAAAAACAAACAAATGGCTACAAAATTAATGACACCAGGTGTTTACATCGAGGAGAAGAATGCTTTTCCTAGCTCTGCTGGTGCAGTTGAGACAGCTGTTCCTGTGTTTATCGGGTACACTGCAAAAGCTACAAGAAATGGTAAATCACTTTCTCACGTACCTACAAAAGTTAATTCTTTTGCTGAGTATGTTGAACTTTTTGGAGGTGGATTCCTTACAAAGTATTTAGTTGCTGATGCAGCTGCTACTGACAAGGATTCATTTACTTTAAATGGAAAGGAAGTTACCGTAAAAGCTAAAAGCAACAATGAATTTTTGTTGTACAGAGCTTTAAGATTTTTTTATGCTAACGGAGGAAGTTCTTGCTACATCCTTTCTGTTGGAACTTACTGGGATAAACCAGAAGGTTTTGATATAGCATTTGATGACTTTTTGGGAAGTGATACAAAACCAAATCCATTCAAAATTTTGGAAAAAGAATTTGAACCAACTTTGGTTGTAATTCCAGATATCATTTCTAAAGGTGCTAGCTGCTATGCAGTTTACCAACAGGTTTTAATGCATTGCGCTAAAACTCAAAGTAGATTTGGTATTTTTGATTTAGCCAATGTACCAACCAATACGACTACTGAAACAGTTACTGAGTTCAGAGAGCAAATTGGAATGAATTCTTTAAACTACGGTGCAGCTTACTACCCATGGGTAAAAACAAGCATCGTTACCGCTTCAGAAGTTAGTTTTGAAAACATTGATGATTCAATCAATTTGGAAACTTTATTACCAGAAGCAAATGCGCAAGAGGTAGTTAAAAGATTCAAAGCTTTGGCTCCAGATTCAGTAGATGCTGAGGCTCGCAAAAGCTATCATCAATCATTGAGTGCTTGTAGTAGTACTTATGTTAATTTGTTAGGTGAAATTCGCAACTCATTAAATTTACTACCTCCTTCAGCTGGTATGGCAGGTATTTACACTATGGTTGATACAAGCAGAGGCGTATTTAAAGCTCCTGCTAACGTTTCAATGAATGCAGTAAATGCTCCTTCTATCAATATTTCTCACGACGAACAAGAAAGTTTGAACGTAGATTTGATGGGTGGTAAATCAATCAATGTAATCCGCCCTTTCCCAGGTATCGGAACTTTAATATGGGGTGCTCGCACTTTGGATGGTAACAGTCAAGATTGGCGTTATATCAACGTTAGAAGAACATTAATTATGATCGAGCAATCATTAAAATTAGCTGCTCGTACTTATGTTTTCGAACCAAATGACGGCGGTACTTGGTCTACTATTAGTGCAACAATTAACAACTTTTTGTTTAATCAATGGAAATCTGGAGCTCTTGCAGGTTCATCTCCTGAACAAGCGTATTCAGTTTCAGTTGGATTAGGTTCTACTATGACTCCAAATGATATTTTAGATGGTGTTATGAGAATTGAAGTGAAACTTGCTATCGTAAGACCAGCTGAATTCATCGTATTAACATTCCAACAAAAACAACAAGAAGCTTAATTCCATATTAAGTAGTATTAATTAATTTAAAAAAACCATTTAAAAAATAATTTTATGGCAGAATTAGGAGATAATCAATCGGAAAATACCTGGCCCTTAGTCAAATTTCAATTTCAAGTAAAAATTGATGATAAGGAACTACTTTTCTCGGAAGTTACTGGACTTTCATCTGAAACTCAAGTAATTGAATATAGAGCTGGTCACAACACGCTTTATTCCGTAGTAAAAATGCCTGGTATCAAAAAGTTCACCAACGTTGTATTTAAGAAAGGTAATTTCAAAAATGACA
>RFSL01000024.1 GCA_009923965.1 Flavobacteriia bacterium
GAATAACAGAAATTACAATTGATACATTTCGTTCTAATGGTCTATTATCTAACAATCAACTTGTTAAGGTATTAGGAAGAGGAACACTAAATTCTAAAGTAACAATTAGCGCACATGGGTTTTCTGCAGCTGCAATTACTGCAATCGAAGCTCAAGGTGGTATATGTTCAAAAATCTAACTACCTTTGCACCCCACTAAATGAAAAGACTAATACAAAACATACGGAATATTTGGAAAGTAGAAGAATTACGAAAAAGAATTCTTCTTACTTTAGGATTGATTCTTGCCTACAGAATTGGTTCTTTCATTATTATTCCAGGTGTTAATTATGCTGCTTTAACTACAAAAGCAAGCGAGCAAAACACATTAGAAACTTTGTTGTCACTATTTTCTGGAGGTGGATTTACAAATGCATCAATTATGGCGCTTGGAATCATGCCTTACATTAGTGCTTCGATTATCATGCAACTTCTTTCAATGGCTGTTCCAGCAGTTCAAAAAATGCAAAATGAAGGTGAATCAGGAAGGAAACAGATTAATAATTATACAAGGATATTAACGATAATTATTTGTGCATTACAAGCCCCTAGCTATTTATCTCTTTATGTTGCACAAAAAGGAGCAATGCCAGTCGATGCATCAACTTTTTGGTGGACGCAGACAATTCTATTGTTAGTTGCAGGCTCAATGTTTGCAGTTTGGCTTGGTGAAAGAATAACAGAAAAAGGAATTGGAAATGGTATTTCATTGCTAATTACTGTTGGAATCTTGTCACGCCTTCCTGGAGCATTTTTTGCGGAATTTGGTAAATCAATGGAAGCGGGTAATTTAATAAAATTAGTTATTGAAGTAGTAGCATTCATGCTTGTAGTTTTAGTGACTATCTTAATCGTTCAAGGGGTTAGAAGAATTCCTTTAAACACAGCAAAAAGAATTGTAGGAAACAAAAGTGTAGATGATAAAAGCGCTAGAAGTTATTTGCCAATTAAAGTTAATGCTAGTGGTGTGATGCCAATTATATTTGCTCAGGCAATAATGACAATTCCAGTTATGATTTTTGCTAGTTCTTCTGATCAGAGTGGTTTCTTGCAAAGAACCTTAGGCGATGTATACGGATTGAGCTACAATTTATTATTGTGTGTATTAATTATAGTATTCACTTATTTTTATACTGCCATTATGATTAATCCAAATAAAATTGCGGATGACTTGAAAAAAAGTGGTGGATTTATTCCTGGAGTTCGCCCCGGAGAAGAAACTGCTGAACATGTAGATACTGTTGTTTCAAGAATTACGTTTCCCGGTTCATTATTTCTTGCACTAATTGCTGTACTACCTGCAATTGCAAAATTAGCTGGAATCAATGATGGGTTTGCAATGTTTTTTGGAGGAACTTCGATATTAATTATGGTTGGTGTTGTTCTAGATACCCTGCAGCAAATAGAAACATACCAATTAAACCGTCACATGGATAGCTTAATGGAAGGAACACGAGTGAGAGGAAGAAGAGAACCAAACGAATTATCCGGATTTTAAAAAATGGCTAAACAGGCATCAATAGAACAAGATGGGGTTATACTAGAAGCTTTGCCAAATGCAATGTTTCGAGTAGAACTAGAAAACGGACATGTTCTAACTGCTCACATATCAGGTAAAATGAGAATGTTTTATATAAAAATATTACCAGGAGATCGAGTTAAATTAGAACTTTCTCCTTATGATTTAACAAAAGGAAGAATATCTTTTAGATATAAATAGTTTAATAAGAAAGAAATGAAAGTAAGAGCATCAGTAAAAAAGAGATCAGTGGATTGTAAAATCGTTAAGCGTAAAGGAAGAGTTTACGTAATTAACAAAAAGAATCCAAAATTAAAACAACGTCAAGGTTAATTAAAAAAATATGGCACGTATCGCAGGTATAGATTTACCAAAAAACAAAAGAGGAGTAATAGGTTTAACCTACATATTTGGGATTGGAAGAAGTACTTCTAAAAAAATCCTTAATACAAATGGTATTGATGAAAGTATTAAAGTTCAAGAATGGAACGATGATCAATTATCAGCAATCAGAAACTCTGTCAATGAATTTAAAACTGAAGGTCAACTTCGCTCTGAAGTTCAATTAAATATTAAAAGATTAATGGATATTGGCTGTACAAGAGGAATTCGCCACAGATCTGGACTTCCATTAAGAGGTCAAAGAACCAAGAATAACTCAAGAACAAGAAAAGGTAAGAGAAAAACAGTTGCAAACAAGAAAAAAGCAACTAAATAATTAACAATTATTATGGCAAAAGCAAATCAAAAAAAGAAGAAAAACGTTAAGATTGATGCGGCTGGTGAAGCGCATATTCAAGCGAGTTTCAACAACATTATTATTTCACTAACAAATAATAGTGGTCAAGTTATTTCCTGGTCTTCAGCCGGAAAAATGGGTTTTAAGGGTTCTAAAAAGAATACGCCTTATGCTGCCCAAATAGCTGCTGAAGATGCAGCAAAAGAAGCACATGATTTTGGCCTAAGAAGAGTTAAAGTATATGTAAAAGGTCCTGGAGCAGGAAGAGAATCTGCTATTCGATCATTGAATAATACGGGGATTGAAGTAACGGAAATAATAGATGTTACACCGCTTCCGCACAACGGATGTCGCCCACCTAAAAGAAGAAGAGTTTAAATAGTAATAACCAAGGGACAAAATCATCGAAGGAATGCCTTAATTCATGATTCCCGACTAAATACAAAAATATGGCAAGATATACAGGTCCAAAGACCAAAATTGCTCGAAGATTTCGAGATCCTATCTTTGGTGCAGATAAAGCACTTGATAGAAGAAACTATGGCCCAGGCCAACATGGTCCTTCCAAAAAAAGAGGAGGAAAACAATCAGAATATGCAATTCAATTAGGTGAAAAGCAAAAAGCAAAGTACACTTATGGAATTTTAGAGCGTCAATTCTCTAACATGTTCGAAAAAGCTTCAGCAATGAAAGGTATTACAGGTGAAAACTTATTGCAATTATGTGAAGCTCGTGTAGATAATACTGTATTTCGTCTTGGAATAGCTCCAACTCGAAGTGGTGCTAGACAATTGGTATCTCATCGTCATATAACTATAAATGGTGATGTTGTTAACATTCCTTCTTATACATTGCGCCCTGGTGACGTAGTTGGGGTAAGGGAAAAATCTAAATCCTTAGAAGCAATAGCTAATTCTTTAAGCTCAAATACTAAAAAATACGATTGGTTGGATTGGGACAACTCAGCTATGGCTGGCAAATTATTAAATTTACCCTCAAGAGAAATGATCCCTGAAAACATCAAGGAACAACTAATCGTCGAATTATACTCTAAATAAAATAACAAAAATGGCAATATTGGATTTTCAAAAACCAGATAAGGTAATCATGATTAACTCCGATGAGTTCAACGGAGAATTTGAATTCCGCCCACTTGAACCAGGATATGGTATCACAGTTGGTAACTCTTTAAGAAGAATTTTGCTTTCCTCACTAGAGGGATTTGCAATTGCTTCGATAAAAATACAAGGTGTAGATCACGAGTTTACAACATTGAAAGGTGTTGTTGAAGATGTAACTGAAATCGTTTTAAACTTGAAACAAGTACGTTTCAAAAGACAGATTGAAGGAACTGACTCAGAAACTGTATTTATATCTGTTGGTGGTCAGACTAAATTAACTGCTGGTGATATTGGAAAACACACTAGTGCTTTTCAAGTTCTAAATCCAGATTTAGTGATTTGCAACATGGAGTCATCAGTTAAGATCGAAATTGAATTAACAATTGTTAAAGGACGTGGTTATGTTCCTGCAGAGGAGAATAAATCATCTAACGCAGCTTTTGGAACAATTTTTATCGATTCAATTTTTACACCAATTGTAAATGTTCAATATACAGTTGAAAACTTTCGTGTAGAACAAAAAACTGATTACGAAAAATTAATTTTTAACATCAAAACGGATGGATCTGTTCATCCAAAAGAAGCACTTAAAGATGCTGCTAAGATTCTTATTCATCACTTTATGTTGTTTTCTGATGAGCGAATTACATTAGATAGCGAAATTAAAGCTGAATCAGAGGAATTTGATGAAACATCATTACACATGCGTCAATTACTTAAAACAAAGTTAGTAGATATGGATTTATCTGTAAGAGCTTTGAATTGTTTAAAGGCGGCTGATGTTGAAACTTTAGGAGATCTAGTATCAATCGCTAAATCTGACTTACTAAAATTCAGAAACTTTGGAAAGAAATCTTTAACAGAATTAGAAGATTTAGTTGACAATAAAAATTTGGTGTTCGGAATGAATGTCGCAAAATATAAATTAGATAAAGATTAAGATTTGAATCATGAGACACGGTAATAAAGTAAACCACTTAGGAAGAAAAACAGGACATTTAAAAGCAATGCTTTCTAATATGGCTTGTTCTCTTTTGGAACATAAAAGAATCACCACGACATTGGCGAAAGCTAAATCACTTCGTGTTTTTGTCGAGCCTATCTTGACAAAATCAAAAAATGATACAACGCATTCAAGACGTTTGGTTTTTTCTCATCTGCAAAACAAGGAAGTTGTAACTGAACTATTCAGAGACATCGCTCTTAAAATTGCAACTCGAAATGGAGGATATACACGAATCATTCGTACAGGCTTTCGTTTAGGAGATAATGCTGAAATGTGTATTATCGAACTTGTTGACTACAACGAAATCTATACAAACGAAAAAGCTAAGAAAACAACACGTCGATCTAGAAGAGGTGGTGGAGCAACAACTCCATCTGTTTCTGGTGAAACAGATGTTGAAGATGTAATTTCTGATGAAGCAGTTGCTGAAGAAACAATTGTTGAAGATACAGTTGATGATGAAGCAGTTGCTGAAGAAACAATTGTTGAAGATACAGTTGATGATGAAGCAGTTGCTGAAGACACAATTGTTGAAGAAGTAGTAGCTGAAGAAGCAGTTACTGAAGAAGTAGTTGTTGAAGAAGTAGTAGCTGAAGAAGTAGTTGTTGAAGAAGAAGTTTTTGAAGAAGCAGTTTCTGAAGAACCAGGTATTGAAGAAACAAGCCCTGAAACACCAGCTGAAGATTCAACTGAAGAAGAAAAGAAAGAAGAAAACTAACATATTTCAAAAATTGTTAATAAAAAGGTAGCCTTATAGCTGCCTTTTTTTGTTTCCCGTAATTTTTATTGAATCATAGTTCCTAATTTTGTATAAAATTCTAAATGAAAAAAAATCATCCTGCAGTTCTACTTTTAGAAGATGGAACTTTTTTTGAAGGTCTAGCAATTGGAAAAATTGGTACAACTGGCGGAGAAATTGCTTTTAATACAGGAATGACTGGATACCAAGAAGTTTTTACAGATCCCTCCTACCTTGGGCAAATTTTAATAATGACTACTTCACATATTGGAAACTACGGAGTTCATAAGGAAGAAATAGAATCTGAATCCATTAAAATTGCTGGACTTGTCACAAAAAAATTCTCTCAAGGCTTTTCGCGACCTTCAGGTGAATCTTCGCTACAAGAACTTATGGAGATAAGTGAAACTGTGGGGATATCAGATATCGATACTCGATCCTTGGTGAGACACATTAGAAATAAAGGTGCGATGAATGCAATTATTTCATCAGAAGAAACGGACATCAAAAAACTTTCTTTAAAATTAAAAGAAATTCCATCTATGGCGGGCTTAGAATTGTCTTCGCGTGTATCAACTAAAAAAGCCTACGACTTCAGCTTGGATAATCCACTATACAAAGTAGCATTACTTGATCTTGGAGTTAAAAAAAATATCATTAGATGCTTGGCGGAGCGGGGTTGCCATGTTCGTGTTTTTCCTATGAATACCAGTATTAGTGAACTTGAAGCTTTTAAACCAGATGGCTATATGCTTTCAAATGGACCTGGAGATCCTTCAGTTATGAATTCTTCCGTTGAATTGGTTAAAGAAATCGTAGCAACTAAAAAACCAATTTTTGGAATTTGTCTAGGACATCAAATTCTTGGATTAAGTCAAGGTTTAAAAACAGAAAAAATGTTCAATGGACATAGGGGAATTAACCATCCAATTAAAAATTTAAAAACTGGTAAAGGAGAAATAACTTCTCAAAATCATGGATTTGTAATCTCAAAAGAAAGCATTGCAACTCAAACAAATATAAAAGTAACTCACATGCACTTAAACGATGATACAATCGCCGGGATTGAACTAACTGACAAACCAGTTTTTTCTGTGCAATATCATCCTGAAGCATCAGCTGGACCTCATGACTCACGTTATTTATTCGATCAATTTATTGAGAATATCGCTTCTTCTAAAAACTAATTATGGCTCATATTAAAAGTATTTTTGCAAGACAGATTCTTGATTCAAGAGGTAATCCCACTATTGAGGTAGATGTTATGACATCAAACGGCATTAAAGGTCGGGCAGCAGTTCCTTCAGGTGCATCTACGGGTATTCATGAAGCAGTTGAACTAAGAGACAATGATTCTTCAATATATTTAGGAAAAGGTGTCTTAAAAGCCGTTAATAATGTCAATGCTATTTTAAATGAAGCATTACATGGCAAAGATATTTTTGACCAAGAAGGAATTGATAAAGCAATGATAAAGTTAGATGGAACTGACAATAAATCAAATCTTGGTGCAAATGCAATCTTAGGTGTATCACTTGCACTTGCAAAAGCTGCTGCATTAGAATCAAATTTAAGTTTATTCAAATATATCGGAGGTCCTAGCTCTACTATTTTACCAGTTCCAATGATGAATATCCTTAATGGAGGCTCACATGCCGACAACCTCATCGATATCCAAGAATTCATGGTAATGCCAATCGGAGCTACATCTTTTTCTGAAGGATTGCGATGGGGAACAGAAGTTTTTCATCATTTAAAAGGGGTTCTTAAGTCAAATGGAATGTCGACTAATGTTGGCGATGAAGGTGGTTTTGCACCTAATTTAGGTTCTAATGAAGAGGCAATTCAAGTTGTAATGCAAGCTGTAGAGAAAGCAGGATTTAGACTTGGAATTGATATGTCAATTGCACTTGATGCAGCGGCATCTGAATTTTACAACGTAGAAAAAGGATGTTATCATTTTGAATCAACTGGAGAAAATCGAAGCTCTGCAGAAATGGTGGCTTATTGGGAAGAATGGTGTAAAAAATACCCTATTATTTCTGTTGAAGATGGACTAGCTGAAGATGATTGGGATGGATGGAAATTAGCAACTGAAAAGCTTGGGAAGTCTGTGCAGTTAGTTGGAGACGATTTGTTTGTGACAAATACAACTCGATTACAAAGAGGAATTAACGAAGAAATTGCAAATTCTATCTTAATCAAAGTAAATCAAATTGGAACGCTCACAGAAACAAAAGAAGCTGTTGATTTAGCAAAGAAAAATAATTATTCTTCAGTAATGAGTCACAGAAGTGGAGAAACAGAAGACAATACAATTGCTGATCTCGCGGTTGCATTAAAAACAGGGCAAATAAAAACAGGGTCTGCTTCTAGAAGCGATAGAATGTCAAAATACAATCAATTATTGCGAATTGAAGAAGAACTTGGAAAAGCAGCCATTTATCCTGGAAAAGATTTTCGTTCTCTCAAATAGTGAAAAAATTCAATCTAAGAGTCTACGGATTAATTGTTAATAAAAAATCGGAAGTGCTCCTATCGGATGAATATCGTTTTGGCACTTTTTTCACAAAATTTCCTGGTGGTGGTATTGAATTCGGAGAAGGAATTATAGAGGCCCTAAAACGAGAATTGATAGAAGAACTTGATTTTACCTTTGATCAAGCAATTCCTATTTATTTCAATGATTTTCATCAAGAGTCTGCATTTCAAAAAGAGGAACAACTTGTTGCATTTTACTACCTGATTTCTTGTAAAAAAGGAACTAAGTTGGGAACAAATCACAGCATACCATTTTATGCAGAAGGAGAAAAACAAAGATGGGTTTCTTTAAATTCCATCAAGGAAGAGGATCTTAGTTTTCCAATTGATAAAATTGCAATGAAAAGTTTAAAAAAATATTTACTTATTTCTTGAAATTCGGCGCAATAATTAAATCTTTTGTTCCGTGTGTCCAGGTATAAAATCCTTCTCCAGACTTGATGCCTTTTTTTCCAGCCGTTACCATATTTACCAACAAAGGACATGGTGCATATTTTGGATTTCCAAAACCATCATGTAAAACACGAAGTATCGCTAGGCAAACATCTAATCCAATAAAATCTGCAAGTTGCAAAGGTCCCATTGGATGTGCCATTCCTAATTTCATGACAGTATCAATTTCCTCAACACCTGCAACACCCTCATACAAAGTATAGATTGCCTCATTAATCATCGGCATTAAAATTCGATTGGCCACAAATCCTGGATAATCATTTACCTCAACAGGAACTTTATCTAATTTTTTAGAAATTTCCATAATTAAATTAGTCACCTCATCTGAAGTAGAATAACCGCGAATAATTTCAATTAATTTCATTACGGGAACAGGATTCATAAAGTGCATTCCAATTACCTTATCTGGACGATTTGTTACGGCGGCTATTTTTGTAATAGAAATTGAGGATGTGTTTGTCGCTAAAATTACATTTTCGCTTGTTGCAGCATCTAACTCTTTAAATATTTGAAGTTTCAAATCAATATTTTCTGTTGCTGCTTCAACAACTAAATCGACTCCTTTTACTCCTTCAACAAGTGAGGTAAATGTTGTTAGATTTGATAAAGTATTCTGTTTTTCAGACTCTGTAATGGCTTCTTTTGCAAGTTGACGATCAAGATTTTTGCCAATAGTAGCTAATGCTTTGTCTAATGTAGCTTGAGAGACATCAATTAAATTCACACGATAGCCAAATTGCGCAAAAACATGTGCAATTCCATTTCCCATTGTACCAGCACCAATAACAGCGATATTTTTCATTCTACGAAGTTTTAATTAGCAAATATAATCATAGTATCTTTGTCAAGTATGGCATTCAATAGAATTAGTAAAATTACGAAAGGAGATTTTTTTAAATCGTTTACGGTTCTGCTATCCGGGACACTTATTGCCCAGATAATTGGATACGCAATAGCGCCTATTCTTACCCGCTTATATTCTACAGAAGAAATGGGTGAACTTGGCTTTTACATGCGACTCACTGGATTTATTTCTGCTATAGCGACATTGCGTTATGAGGCCGCTTTACCTTTACCTAAAAAAGATGCGCATTCTTTTCTCCTGTATCGTTTAGCATATTTAATTTCGATGCTTGTCTTAATACTTGTAACGATCATCTTTTCCTTTTTGTTGATCAGTGGATTGGGAAGTCAATTCGATTGGTGGTTTTATCTATTCACCATTCTAGGAACGGCATGTGTCATCATTATTAATGTAGGAACAAGTTGGTCAGTTCGAATGGGGCAATACTCCATCATTTCAAGGCATAAGATAGCAAATTCATTGGTAGCAAATTCATTAAAATGGTCCTTTTCGTTTTTTCAGATGAGTACATTCGGGTTGATTTTAGCCACGCTCATTGGTTATTTTATTTCTTGCTTAGAATTTGCTTTTAATTTCAAAAAAATTCATTCGAAATTTAAAGATGCCATATCTACCAAGAAAACGAGGGTGCTAATGCGTGAGCACAAAGAATTCCCCACCTTGAATTTACCGCATGTTTTTGTAGATAATGGAAGGGATATGTTAATTGCGACCTTGATTTTTGCGTATTATTCAGTGGGAATCTATGGGTCTTTTAATCATTCCTATACCATGTTGCGCATACCATTG
>RFSL01000231.1 GCA_009923965.1 Flavobacteriia bacterium
TTTTATTCTAATTTTTTGACTATAACCTTGAAATAAAAGAAGAATAAATAAACTAAAAAATAAATTTTTCATATTGAATAAATTATAATAATGTGTTAATTTAAAGTGAATTTTAGGATTCTATTAATCTTCGAATGATTTTAACAATTCTTTAACCAATTAAATAGAAAGGAACACAATTTAAAAATTAAAACAAAAGTAACTTAATTAGACAATTTATCAATTGCTTGAGAAAATAATTGAACATTTGAATAAGGATCTAAATAATGGACAGAAGAATAGCGTCTAAGCCAAGTCATCTGTCGTTTTGCATAATTTCTAGTATGCTGCTTTATATTTTCAATGGCTGTTTCTAGTGAGCACTTATTATCTAAAACCTCAAAAATCTCTGAATAACCTAAGGTTTTGAGAGGGCTTAAGCTTTTAAATTGCTGAAGGCCATTAACTTCATCTACTAAACCATTAGTTATCATTTCATCCACACGCAAATTAATTCTATCGTAAAGATCCTCCCTTTTCCAAGCAATACTAAAACGAACAATATCATAGGGTAAATCATTCTTAAAACCTTTTCTTAGAGAAGAATAAGGTTGATTTGTCATTCTTATAACCTCTAAAGCGCGAATTACTCGAACAGGATTTTTTAAATCTGCAGAAAGGCAAAATTCGGGGTCTTTTTCACGCAATTCATCCACCAAAACAGCTAATCCTTCATGCTCAAAGATTTGATTCAAAGACTTGCGAATTCCTTCATCTGCTGCTATTTCATCTAAGCCAAAGGTCAGCGCATCTAAAAACATTCCAGAACCCCCAACTAAAATTACATAATCTTTGGATTCAAACAAATTAGCACAAAGCAGTCTTGCTTCTCGAGAAAAATCTGCCGTATTAAATTCATTTTTGATAGAATGACTTGAAATAAAGTGATGCTTAACCATTGATAATTCCTCAATGCTCGGGCGAGCAGTTCCAATTATCATTTCCTGATAAAACTGCCTTGAATCTCCAGAAATAATCTCCGTATTGAAATGCTTTGCTAAAGCAATAGAAAGTGCTGTTTTTCCAGATGCAGTTGGACCTTGAACGATAATTAATTTTTTGTCTTTTACTGCCACGCTTGGTAATTGGAGTAGATAGTTCTTACATACGATACTGCACCTCCACGGTATGCACCACATCGTAATTTAGGAGAACGGTAATATTCTGGATCAGATAATTTCTTCACCATTAGCTCTACATTTTCGTCCCATAGATTCCCATTCAATCCATTTTCTCTTGCTAATTTTTGAGCATCCTCAATATGACAGCGACCAGCATTATAAGATCCCAGCGTAAACTTCATGCGCTGTTCAGGATTCGGTACAGACGACCATGATCGATAGGTTTTATCCAACATTTTCATTGCAGCTTCTATTTGTTCTTGAGGATTAGAATTAGGTCCAACACCATAAATCTGACCAGTTAATGGCATAAATTGCATTAAACCAAAAGCACCACCTAAACCTCTGGCACTTGGATTAAATCGTGATTCTTTATGTGAAATTGCTACTAAAATTTTCCAATCCCAAGCATACTTATTTGCCGCAGCTTTAAATAAATCATCAAAGGGCGACAAATTTCCTTTTGAAACAGTATATTCAACAGCAACTTGAGAGCTTAAATAATCAAAATACTTTTTCTTAAGCTCTTTAAATTCCTTTGATTCACAATATTTTTCCAAAAACAAATCCAAGGACTTTTTAAGTTTAGGGCTCTTTAAACGCAGAGCAAAAGCTATTTTCTGTTTGAATGAAATTTTTGTTTGGAAATTCAAATTAGGATGCAACTCCTTACTTATCCGAGCTAAATTTTCGTGAGCCAGTGTGTAATTTATCTCCCCATTTGCCACTTTTTCAATTAAATCTTC
>RFSL01000232.1 GCA_009923965.1 Flavobacteriia bacterium
ACTCCAGGGAATAAAACATTATTTCGTAGAGGTAAAATTGGAAGTTCATCTGGAAAAACTTGTTTGTTTACATTTTCTTCCTCTTCAGCTGTAATTAGGGGGATAAATTCAGCATCGTTTTCAATTCCTGAAAATCCAAAAAAATCTACATCATTTATTTTAGTCATATTCACTTTATTTAGTGCGACAGTTTGTCAGTTAGTTGTAAAAGCAGCGCTAATTTATTAATAAATTACTTTGCGCTATACTCTTGTCAATCCATGTGCCAATTCTTTAGCACTGAAAATTTGTCTTATTTTCTGTTATTTTCAAATGGAGTGTAACCCTACACGAATTCATTCCGTAAAGTGAGCAATAAATTTAATAACTGTAAATAAAATGCAATCTTTAAGAATTCAAACCGCAGCACAAATTGAAATAAAGTTATCTAAACACCGCGATTTAGGAACAAATAGTCCATTAACAATTTTTCAAGTTGCTTATCTTTTAGATGTTTTATCGCGAGGAGAAGATTCTGAAGAAAACTATTCGGAATTGTTTAGCATTCACCTAAATTAATGCGCTATAACTGCAGAGCCTATCAATTCTTCTTTTAGGTACCAAGCAGCAAATTGACCCGGAGTTATTCCTCTTTGTTTTTTCTCAAATAAAATATAATATTCCTCTTCGTGAAGTAATAATACTGCTTTCTGAAAGTTTTGACGGTATCTAATTCGCACCATGCAATTCAATCCTTTTGGAGGAATTGTTATTTCCAGAAGCCACGATAAGCTGCTTTTCTCCAACTTTAAAGCATGTCGGTTTAAGCCGGGATGGCTGTCTTTTTGCCCTGTATAAACGATATTTTCGATCGTATCTAATCCAATTACATAACTTGGCTCTGGTCTTCCGCCAACATGAAGTCCTTTTCGTTGACCAATTGTGTAGTAATGTGCTCCTTGATGTTTTGCAACTTCAATTCCATCTTTTTCTAAAAAAGAAAAGGGATTTGAAAGTGCAACAATGTTTTCTTTGTTGACAGGTATTTGGTGGTAGCGCATTAAGTCTGGAAAAAATTCAGGAATTTCTATAATTATACCTTCTTTGGGAGCCAATTGCTGCTGTAGAAAAATTGGAAGACTTATTTTTCCTACAAAACAAAGCCCTTGAGAGTCTTTTTTATCTGCAGTGATGAGATTTGTTTTATGTGCAATTATTCTTACTTCAGATTTCTCAAGTTCGCCAATTGGAAACAATGCTTTGGACAACTGCTGCTGTGATAGCTGACACAAAAAATACGATTGATCTTTGTTTTTATCTTTTCCTGCCAATAAGCCAAAAGAACCGTCAGCATGAGGAATTTTCCTGCAGTAATGTCCAGTAGCCACAAAGTCTGCACCGAGTTCCATTGCTGCTTTCAGAAATACATCAAATTTTATTTCTCTGTTGCATAAAACATCAGGATTTGGAGTCCTTCCAACTTTGTATTCCTCAAACATGTAATTTACAATCCGCTCTTTATATTCCTTACTTAAATCAATAACCTGAAAAGGAATTCCCAATTGTTCTGCAATTAGCAGTGCATCGTTAGAATCATCTATCCACGGACAATCATCAGAAAGAGTTACGGATTCGTCGTGCCAATTCCGCATATACATGCCGATAACTTCATATCCTTGTTTGACTAATAAATGTGCTGCAACGGAAGAATCTACGCCTCCAGAAAGACCAACAACAACTCTTTTCATGCTACAAAGTTAAGAGAAAATCAGCTGTATGAAGCAATCAGATTGCCCGATTCCATTCAGCTAAGAAAATACCACAGGCAATTCCAACATTTAAGGATTCAGCAGTTCCTTTTCCAGGAATTAAAATAGGATGTGTAATATAGCTTAAAACATCTTTTGAAATC
>RFSL01000233.1 GCA_009923965.1 Flavobacteriia bacterium
TCATCACCCAGGTACAAATGTAGGAATTGGTAAAGATCACACTCTATTTGCTCTTACTGATGGACTTGTAGAATTTCGCAAGAAGAAAGACAATCGATCTTTTGTTTCAATTGTTCCATTAGAGACAGCACAAGCATAAGATAAAATTCTATAAAATTTGAAAGGTCGCAATCATTGGTTAGCGGCCTTTTTTAATGCCAAAAACTTCTTCTGAAACAAATAAATTTGAACTATTAAAGTTCATAATGCTTAACTTTACTTCAAAATTAAAGACCCATAATGCTAGAACTAACTCGTTTGAAATGTTACTTGCTTTCACTATTAAGTGGAGTCTTAATGATTCTCTGCTTCCCTTTTACTGGAAGTTTAACAATATTAGTTTTCTTTTCATGGGTGCCTCTTTTATTTGTAGAAGATTTTATACAAGTTGAAAAAAAGAAATCAGCTCTTGTTTTTTTATTTGCTTTCATAACGTTTTTAATTTACAATATCGGAACCACATGGTGGGTTTGCAATGCTAGTTTTAATGGAGGAGTTGCAGCTATAATTGCTAATTCGTTCTTGATGTCCATTACGTTCCAAGCATTTCATTTTGCAAAAAAACATATCGGCAGAAAACAGGGTTATCTTTCCTTAATCTTTCTTTGGATTGGATTTGAATACCTGCATTTTAATTGGGATATTTCATGGCCTTGGCTGGCATTAGGGAATGTTTTTTCAGTTCGAACTAGCTGGATACAATGGTATGAATTTACTGGAGTTCATGGTGGTACTATTTGGATTTTAATTCTAAATGTTTTAATATTTAGATGTCTAAAGCAGTATTTTAATAACGGTAAGAAATTTCTTCCACTAACGAAACAATTTATTGTGATTGGATTTATTTTACTAATACCAATAATAAGTTCATTCTTTATCAGATTTAGTGTTGGTCCTATAGGGGAAGAAGGTGCAGAATATAAAGTTGTAATTGTTCAACCAAATATAGATCCATACAACGAGAAATTTGCTCTCAATTCAAGTGTAGAGACTCAACTAAGTAAGTTTTTCAAATTAGCCGAGAAAAAATACGCAAGTGATGTAGACTTACTCCTCGGACCAGAAACGGCAATAAGCACTGGATTTGTAGAGTCAAATATTGAGAATGAAGGTTTTTTTAAGTACCTCTCTTTAAAAGGAAACAAATGGAAAAATACAGATTTTTTAATCGGTGCTTCTACCTTCGGTCTTTTTAAAACTAAGAAATCAAATGCTTCATTTCCTATTCCACACGGTGGGTTTTATGAAAACTATAATACTTCTCTGCTTTTGACCTCAGACAAGAAAATTGACTTTATTCATAAATCAAAGTTAGTTCCGGGAGCAGAAATAATTCCTTTTTCATCTTATCTTCCCTTTTTAGAAAAACTTGCATTAAGCAATGGCGGGACATCAGGAACTTTAGGAGTTGAAGATTCTCCAAAGATTTTTAAAACACAAAAAACAAGTATCGCTCCTGTTATCTGCTACGAATCAATTTACGGTGAATTTACAGCAACCCAAGTAAGAAAGGGTGCAGAACTTTTGTGTGTATTGACAAATGATGGTTGGTGGGGAGATACTCCCGGTTATAAACAGCACTTTAGTTTTTCACGACTAAGAGCTATCGAAACAAGACGTTGGGTTATACGCTCAGCGAATACAGGTACTAGTGGAATAATTAATGAGTATGGAGATGTTATAGCAGAGACACCCTATTGGAAACCAGCAGTTCTCTCAGCTACGGTTCCTCTTTTAAAAACTCAAACTATTTTTAGTCAGCAAGGGGATTATATTGGCAGAAGTTTTTCTTTTGTGGCGGTACTAATTATTCTCTTTGCATTTTCAAAAAAGCTCAAGAATAAATTATCG
>RFSL01000234.1 GCA_009923965.1 Flavobacteriia bacterium
TAAATTATTATATCGGTAATCAGTATGCCCTGAATGGTAATTATTCATGGAATGCCTTGACAAAAAAATCAACTGATCCAATTATCCCTGCCTACAATACGCCTGAGAATAAATTCAATATTGGATTTCAAGGAAGAGATATTGCAATTAAAAAAATTACTGGTCTAGGTTTTAATATCAATTATAAATGGATTCAAGGATTTATGTCCGAAGGCTCACCTCAATTTTCAGGAAGAGTGCCTACTTACGGATTATTAGATGCACAAATTAATAAATACATAGAAAAAGCAAAATTAACACTGAAAATTGGTGCAGCAAACCTTTTAAATAACCAAGTGCTTCAGGTATTTGGAGGTCCTTTTGTTGGAAGAATGATATATGCTTCTCTTTCTTTGGACATTAAAAATTAATAAAATTAGTTGTAAAAAATAAAATGCTTAATTTTGTACAATAATTTTAACTTTTAAAATCAATTTTATGAAAAAAATACTTTTACCCATCATTTTAAGTTGTATATCGATTACTGGTTTAATTGCTCAGCAAAGATATGTAAACGAAGTTTTTGATAGTATCACACAAGAGAATAATGTTGTTTACTCAACAAATCTTTCTGTTATAGCAGCTTCTCAAGGATTAGCTTATGTGCCAACAGGTGCTGTCCCTCAAGTTCCAGCCTTGGCTTTTGATTTATATGAGCCAGCTGATGATTCAATAACAGAGCGTCCTTTAATTATTATGCTTCATACAGGTACTTTTTTACCAATCATTTATAATGGTAATCCAACAGGTATGCGTAATGATGTTGCAACAACAAACATCTGTAAGAGTTATGCAAAAAGAGGTTATGTAGTTGCAAATTTGGAATACCGCTTAGGATGGAATCCAGCTGCTGCTACACAGGCTGAAAGAGCTGCAAGCTTAATGAAAGCAGTGTACCGTGCAATACAAGACACTAAGAGTGCTGTACGTTTCTTCAGAAAAGATTATGCGAACGGAAACCAATGGGGAATTGACACTTCTCGAATCATCCTTTGCGGACAAGGCTCTGGAGGATGGGTTGCTTTAGGGTATGCTACTGTTGATAAATTAGCAGAAATACAACTACCTAAATTTTTAGATGCTAATGCAGTTCCACTTATTGATACAGCAGTTATTGGTGACTGGGATGGATATGGAGGCAACTCTATACCTGGTGTTGGTAACATGGAGAGCAATTTAGGTTACTCAAATGACATACACATGGTGTGTAGTATGGGTGGCGGAATTGGCGACTTAAGTTGGTTAGAAGCTGGCGATGTTCCTATGTGTGCTGTTCATTGTCCAACAGACCCTGTAGCAACTTACACTACTGGAGATGTTTCAATTGCTTCTATTGGACTTGTTACCACAGATATCAGCGGAAGTTATGATGTTATGAAAAAAGCAAATTTACTTGGTAATAATACAATTCTTGATCCAGTAAATGCAGGTAGTGACAGTTATACTTTGGCTGCAGCTAGCGCTTCACTTAATGCTCAAGGAATGACAATTGCTAACGCAACAGTAATTCAAAATCAAACAGTAGGTGCACCTGTTGACAATGTGTTTCCATTCATAACTGTAAATCCTTACGAAGCTTCTCCATGGGATTTTTGGGATTCAACTATGACTGTTAATATTGCAGTAGGAATGGGGTTGCCTGCAGCTAACGGAACAGCTGCTCATGTTTCAAACATTGCTCAAAATCCAGATATGAGTTATGCTAAGTCAATGGCTTATATTGATTCAACTTTAGGGTATTTCTGTAGAAGAATTGTACGTGCTACAAATTTAGATGGGCTTGCTAGTTTGAACGATTTATCAAACTTAGAATCTGGAGTTCAAATGTATCCTAACCCTGCATCA
>RFSL01000235.1 GCA_009923965.1 Flavobacteriia bacterium
GAAGGCTGTATTTATGCAATGAATGGGGGCTACACAACGAATGGAAAAATTTATAAGATTTGCCCTTCAGATTTATCACTCGAAGAAAATAAATCCTTAGCAAATGAATTGGGTCAAAATTATCCAAATCCTAGTTCAGGAAATTCAATGATTGATTTTACAATTGCTAAAACAGCTGATGTTTCAATCACTATTTACGATGAAACAGGACGAAAGTTAAGCTGTGCTTATTCTCAAACTACTTCATCAGGCACGCACACTGTGCAATTAAATTATCCTATGGATTTGAAAAATGGAAATTACTTTTATACGATGGAAGTGAAAGAAAACAACACTTTAGTTTATTCCGCAACAAAACGAATGCTCATTATTAAATAATTAAATTTCATATGAAAAAAAATAGCTTATTTATATCCTTCTTATTTCTTTATTCCCTTTATTTTGGGCAATTAAGCGGACCAGAAAGTATCGATTTTGACCCCCTTAACAACCGTTATTTAATTGCAAATAGCAGTAACGGTAAAATCATGCAGCGAAGTAGTAATGGAACCATCACACAATTTATTGGAGGAATTTCTCCAAATCCATATGGTATAGAAGTTGTTGGAACAACTGTTTATGCGTGTTGCAGTGGAAAGGTTTTAGGTTTTGATTTAACAACGGGCTTACAAGTTTTTTCTGTAAATCTTGGCGCATCATTCTTAAATGGCATCACGCATGACAATTCCGGAAATTTATTTGTAACAGATTTTACAGCAAAGAAAATTTATAGAATAAACATCGCTACTCAGGCATTTTACGTTTTTGCACAAAGTTTAACGCAATCTCCAAATGGAATTATTTTCGATGAGCCAAGCAATTCCTTGGTGTTTGTGAATTGGGGATCAGCAGCAAAAATTAAAAGATGTTCCTTGGTAGATTCTACGGTAACAACAATTTTAACTACATCTTATACAAACATTGATGGAATAGCACGCAAGGCAAACGGCGATTTTTATATATCTACTTGGGGCACAAATAGCGTGTACAAATACAACAATGACTTTACAACTACTCCAACTTTGATAGTAAGTGGTCTAAGTAGTCCTGCGGATATTTATTACAATGATTTGACAGATACCTTAGGTATTCCAAATTCTGGAAATAATACCTTGACCTTTGTTGGTCAATCCACAGTATCACTTTTAGAACAAAATTTCAGCGAAGTTGCAATTTATCCAAATCCAAGTGCAAACCTTTTGTTTGTTACTTCTTCCGAAAAGAAAATAGCTCGAATAGAATTAATTAATGAAGGTGGCGAAGTTGCTGCTATTTATCCTGTAGAAGATTCTTTTGATGTTAATATAGATGTTAAAAATCTTCAAAAAGGAACCTATTTTGTTCGCCTATATGACAATAAGAAAATTCTTATTGGGATTGAGCGATTTATGAAAGTAAATTAATTTAGTCGTTTCTGTTTCTTGTCTTATTAATTTAAAATGTACTGTATGAGATGTCAAGTTCTATTAGTCCCTCTTTATCTTTTTTATCTAAGTTCTAGTTTTGCTCAAACAGTAAGCCCTTTTGATGTTACAAAATAAATTAGTACAATTTTTATTCGAATTTTGTGATTAAAGACAAACAATTTAGAATTTTGGCTGCGTTTTTCATAAACGACTTTTTCACTTTTTTCCATAACGATAAATTTTGTGTAACGCTATTTCAGGACTAGACATACTCATCAAAAAAAAAGAGCTTGAATTAATCAAGCTCTTTTTTTAATAAAATTAAATTCTTTTATTAACGAATTATTAATCGCTTCGTAACTGATTGCCCATTAATTTCAATAGAACAAAGGTAAAGACCTTCAGTTAAATTGAG
>RFSL01000236.1 GCA_009923965.1 Flavobacteriia bacterium
TCCAAGCATGAAATTAGTCTGTTATACTGATCATCAAATTTTTGAACGCTACCACCGCTTTCGCTTAAAGGAAGGTTTCCGGCAGGCGAAACAAGCCTTAACATTAAAAGAAATTTACAATCTTCAAAAAGGTGATTATATTACGCATATTGATCATGGTGTTGGTCAGTTTTCTGGCTTGGAAACGATTGATGTAAATGGAAAACCGCAAGAGGCAATTCGCTTGATTTATAAGGATGGAGATGTCTTGTATCTTGGAATTCATTCCTTGCACAGGATTTCAAAATTTACAGGCAAGGATGGCGCTGTTCCAAAAATGAACAAGTTAGGAACGCAGGCATGGAGCACTCTAAAAAATAAGACTAAAAAGAAAATTAAAGAATTGGCATTTGATTTAATTCAATTGTACGCTAAAAGAAGAAGCCAAGCAGGATTTTCTTATACTCCAGATACTTATTTACAAGATGAATTGGAAGCATCTTTTATGTACGAAGATACGCCCGACCAGAACAAAGCAACTCAAGATGTAAAAAAAGACATGGAAGCTTCAAGGCCAATGGATCGATTAATCTGTGGAGATGTAGGTTTTGGAAAAACAGAGGTCGCAGTTAGAGCAGCTTTTAAGGCGGTAGCTGACAATAAACAAGTGGCGATTTTAGTTCCAACAACAATTCTTTCAATGCAGCATTATCGTAGCTTTAAAGAACGTCTTAAAGATTTTCCCTGCTCTATTGATTATATTAATCGTTTTAAAGGGACTAAAGAAACTTCAGAGACTTTAAAAAAATTAGCAGATGGAAAAATTGATATTCTTATTGGAACGCATGCTATTGTTTCAGAAAGAGTAAAGTTTAAGGATCTGGGCTTAATGATAATCGATGAAGAACAAAAATTCGGCGTTTCAGTAAAAGATAAACTTAAAACAATTCGTGTAAGTGTTGATACGCTCACTTTAACAGCAACTCCGATTCCAAGAACGCTACAATTTTCATTAATGGGAGCAAGAGATTTAAGTATCATTAACACTCCACCACCAAATCGTCAACCCGTTTTAACAGAAATAATATCCTTCGATGAAGAGATTTTAAGAGATGCTATTTCGTATGAAGTTACGCGTGGAGGACAAGTGTTTTTTGTTAATAATCGCTTGTCAAACATCCGTGAGATTTCTGGCATGATCTCAAGACTTTGTCCTGGAGTACGAGTTGGGATTGGACACGGACAAATGGATGGAAAGCAACTTGAAAAAGTAATGATGGACTTTATAGAAGGCAGCTACGATGTTCTTATAGCAACAACAATTATTGAGTCTGGAATAGATATTTCAAATGCAAATACAATTATAATTAATGACGCGCATCACTTTGGATTAAGTGATTTACACCAGTTGCGCGGAAGAGTTGGAAGAAGTAATAAGAAGGGATTTTGTTATTTAGTAGCGCCAAAATTTAGCATAATGACCTCTGAGGCAAGAAAAAGATTAGAGGCCCTGGTGCAATTCTCTGATCTTGGTTCTGGCTTTAATATCGCAATGAAAGATTTAGATATTCGTGGAGCTGGAAATATGTTGGGAGGAGAACAAAGTGGATTTATTTCTGAAATTGGCTTTGAGATGTATCAAAAAATTCTAAACGAAGCAATGCAAGAACTTCGAGAAAGTGAATTCAAAGAGCTTTTTGATGACAGAAATACAGATTCCTTTCAATCATTCGTGCAAGATTGTATCTTTGAAACAGATTTAGAAGTCCGCATCCCAGATGATTATGTAAACAACGTAAATGAGCGCTTAAGTCTCTATCAAGAACTTGATAATTTAAAGAACACCGAAGAATTGGATACGTATGCCCTGCAGCT
>RFSL01000237.1 GCA_009923965.1 Flavobacteriia bacterium
AGATATATTCCATCTTCTATAAATCCAGATAGTTTAATAAAAGTTCCCTTTGTAGAATATTATATTAATAATGTTTATTTCCATTTAGCTGATTCAGTAAATGTTAAAGGGAACTTTCAAGCTTTACTTAATGATAAACAGCTTGACATCCGAGATCCATTGGCAGCTCAATTTATGCGAACAATTAATTCGTTGGAATACTCAAAATTACCAGCAACAAAAAAACAGATAAAAGAATCCAATGGAAAAATAAAGACTGGTGATCCAAACTTTTTCCGCGTTGTAAATTTATCCTACAATGGTAAAAAACCATGGTTAAAGCCAGAAATTTTAGAGCTTCAAAATTATTTGGAACATACAAATAAGTACAAAGAGTATTACTTAGATCGATCTTATCGTTCTTTGGTGCAACTTGGAGTTTTTAGCGCTGTAAAACCTATTTTAATTGAAGTTCCAAATTCAAATTTAATTGATCTTCATTATTACTTAGAGCCAAGTGAAAAACAATCCTTCGGTTTTGACCCAAAATTTACTACTTCTTTTGGTCTATTGGGCGCTTCGGCTTCATTGAATTACACGAATAAAAATCTCTTTAGAGGCGCCGAAAAAATTACCTTATCATTTGGAGGTGGATTTGAATCGCAGCCAAAAATTTTTGATGACAACACGAGTCAGCGAACGTTTAACACTTTTGAGTTTGGTCCGAGTATCAAATTTGATTTTCCAGGATTATTTCCTATGCCACTGACCATGCTTTCAAAAAGACAAAAACCAAGAACACTCTTTTTGTTGGCTTACAATCTTGAAAAGCGTTCAATTTTTGATAGACAGGTTTTTCAGTTAAATTATATGTGGAAATTTCTCAGTGGAAAATCTCAGGTGTTCCAACTAGGTCTTCCATTTATGTCGGGGATAAAATATGTCCGAATTGCTAAAAGCGAAAGTTTTAATCAACAGTTGTCGCAAATTAATGACCCTTTTTTAAGCAATAGTTATAGCAGTCAATTTATTTGGCAAGATTTTAAATTTTCAATAGAATACAACAATAAAGACAGGGATTATTTGAATGGTAAAAAACGATTCCTAGATGCTTATATTTATTTTAATTCTACCATTGATGCTGCAGGAAATTTACTGTACATGTTTAGAAAATATCAAAAACAAAATGAATTAGGTCAATTTATGTTACGTGATCTAGCTTATTCACAATTTACACGAATTGACAATCAATTCATTGCTTCAAGAAATTTAAAGCGTGCGCAATCACTGCACTTAAAATTCAGTATTGGTGGTGGGAAACCTTTTGGAAATTCAACAACTTCGATGCCCTACGATTATAGTTTTTTTGGTGGTGGATCAAATGATAATCGTGGATGGCGCTCCAGAGCATTAGGGCCAGGCGGATACAAATACCATCTTGATTCAAATAGTCTAATTACGCAAGTTGCAGATATTCGTATTGGAGGTTCTTTTGAATATCGGTTTCCTATTACTAGTTCTTTAAAAGGTGCTTTTTTTAGTGATTTTGGAAATATTTGGACCTACAAAGAAGATTCAAGAATTGGTGGAAAATTTGCTTGGTCTTCTTTTTTAAGTCAGTTTTGTATTGCTTCAGGATTTGGTGCACGTCTAGATCTTGATTTTTTCGTACTCAGGGTTGATATCGGTTTTCCAATCTACAATCCTGCTTATCAAAATGGTGCGAAGTGGGTTTTTAATGATTTATTTAGCAACTATAGAGAAACTTACTACCAAGAAGGTGTCGCTACTTATGGTTCATTGGAAAATGCAAAAGCTAAAATGCCAAAACCATTTGTTCCTGTTCTTCATTTTGGTATCGGATATCC
>RFSL01000238.1 GCA_009923965.1 Flavobacteriia bacterium
GTAAAACGAAAATTATTCGAGGAATAATGACCAAGTACTGAAAAGATTAAGTTTTCATTGATGTTATAATTGCAGAGAAATTGACCGTCCATAAAAACGGGATTATAGGCACCTTTTGTAGGTAAAGAATTTAAAAAATACCCATTTGAACGGTAGCGCGCGCCAACGAGATAATTAAACCGATGATTTACTTCCTGTTCAACGTGAGATTCTACTCCTAAAAGGGATAGTAATCCAGAAGATTTAAATTTTTCTGGAGTTTTATATGTAATGTCTAATACAGAACTTAAGCGATCACCATATTGTGCGTCAAATCCACCAGCTGAAAAACGAACATCTTCTACCAACGCTGAATGAATAAAACTCATGCCTTCTTGCTGTCCACTTCTTGTTAGAAATGGACGAAATACTTGAAATCCATTTACATAAACTAAATTTTCATCATAATTACCTCCACGAACATTATAATTTGTAGTTAGCTCGTTATTTGATGTTGCAGCAGTTGTTAATGCCAGAGTTCTTTCCACACTTCCTGTTATCTTCTGAGCATCAATTGTTGGCATTTTTTCAATTTCAAATGGGTTTTGTTTTGTTTTGATTATTGAAACACCAACTTGTTGTAGAATTGGAAAGTAAATCGTTTCTATTTGGACTGTTTTTTCTAATTTTAAAAGGATACGACGCGTTTCTTTAAATTCTCCAATTGAATAAACTAAATCTAATGTATCTACATTATTTATTAAAAAGAAATAGGAACCTAGTGAATCTGTAAATGTCGATTGAACTATAGTTTCTTTCGTTTTAACCATTACATTTTCAAGTGGCACATTGTTTTTACCCACACATTTTCCTTCCACGCGAATACCTTGGGCTATTGAATAAGTACTTAAGGAACAAAATAAAAGCAAGTGAAAATAGTTCATTGGGGCAAAGTTATTAATCTAACGATGAAGAATATCTATTATTTTGAAAAATAGTTGTCTTTGTAGTATTTTATGAATTATGCTTTAACTTTGTTCAATGCTTGAGAAGAAAGAAAAAATTCTTATTGGAAGAAGAGAAACTGCTCGATTACCAGACTTTGGCTTGGAAAATGTTCAAGTTAAAATAGATACTGGCGCTTATACTTCTAGTATTCATGTTTCTTATTGCAAAGAAAATAATGGGCGTTTAGAAGTTGTTTTTTTAGATGATAAGCATTCGGGATTTAACCCTGAACACTTATTTTTTGATGATTTTCGTATTCGAAAAGTAAAAAGTTCAACAGGAGTTGTTCAAAGTCGCTATTTTATTTTTGGTCAGATTTTTATTGCTGGACTATTAATTCAAACTGAATTTTCTCTAACAGAAAGGAAAGATATGCGATTTCCAATTTTAATTGGAAGAAAATTATTAAACAAGAATTTCATCGTTGATACAAGCAAAAAATATACTTATCCAAAAAAAATAAAATGAAAATTGCAATTTTATCTAGAAATCCAAATTTATATTCAACAAAAAGATTGGTTGAGGCTGCTGAAGGTCTTGGTCATGTCGCACACGTTATAGATCATTTAAAGTGCAATATAGAAATAGAACAGAAAGGTCCAGCTTTGTATTATGACAATAAATATTTACTTGGCTATGATGCTGTAATTCCAAGAATTGGTGCTTCTGTTACTTTTTTTGGTACGGCTGTCGTTCGGCAATTTGAAATGATGAATGTCTTTACTGCCGTTAATTCTCGTGGTATTATCCATTCTAGGGATAAACTGCGCTGTCTTCAGGTTTTATCTAAAGAAGGAATTGGACTTCCAAAAACAGTTTTTACAAATTACTCTAAAGATGTTAAACATGTTGTGGATTC
>RFSL01000239.1 GCA_009923965.1 Flavobacteriia bacterium
CACCACCAATTGGACCTGCATTAGGTGCAAAAGGTGTAAACATCATGGAGTTCTGTAAGCAGTTTAATGCTAGAACACAAGATAAAATGGGGAAAGTTGTACCGGTTGTTATCACTGTTTACGGTGATAAATCTTTTGATTTTGTTTTAAAAACCCCACCCGCAGCAGTTCAAATTATTGAACATTCTAAAATCAAGAAAGGTTCTTCAGAACCTAATCGTGTTAAAGTTGGATCTGTTTCATGGACGCAAGTTCGTGCGATTGCTGAAGATAAAATGCCTGATTTAAATTGTTTTACTGTTGATTCAGCAATGCGGATGGTAGCAGGTACTGCTCGAAGTATGGGTGTTACAATTAAAGGTGGTGAGGCACCAAAATCCAAAAAATAGTGTTATGAAGAGAATTTCGAAAAAAAGAAAAGAGATTCTAGCCAAGTATGACTTGACTAAAATCTACACTCTGACAGAAGCCTGTGATTTGGTAAAGGGAATCTCCACTACTAAATTTGACGCTTCCGTAGATATTTGTGTACGACTTGGAGTTGATCCTCGTAAAGCAAATCAAATGGTTAGAGGCACAGTGGCTTTGCCGCATGGAACTGGAAAGGATATTAAAGTACTTGTACTTTGTACTCCCGACAAGGAAAATGAAGCGAAGGAAGCGGGTGCTGATTTTGTTGGACTTGATGATTTTATTGAAAAAATCAAAGGTGGTTGGACAGATATTGATGTTATTATTACAATGCCTTCTGTTATGGGTAAGGTTGGTGCACTTGGACGAGTTTTAGGTCCTCGTGGATTAATGCCAAATCCAAAAACGGGTACTGTAACAATGGATGTTGGAAAAGCAGTGCAAGAAGTGAAAGCTGGAAAGATTGACTTTAAGGTCGATAAATACGGTATTATTCACTCTTCAGTTGGTAAAGTAAGTTTTGATGGTGATAAAATTTGTGATAACGCAAATGAATTAATCTTGTCTCTTCTTAAATTGAAACCATCTGCTGCAAAAGGAACATACATCAAATCAATTTACATAAGTTCAACAATGAGTCCTGGTATTCAAATTGACGCCAAGTCTGTTAATGCTTAACATTTAAAAAAATGAATAGAATAGAAAAAGCAAAGTATATAGATGATTTAACTGCTGAATTAACAGCAAATAATATTATCTATTTAACAGATACTGCAGAACTTACAGTTGAAACAGTGAATACATTACGAAGAAGATGCTTTCAAGCAAATATTAAAATTCGTGTTGTAAAAAATGCACTGCTTCAAAAAGCAATGGAACGTGTAGAAGGAAAGAATTTTGAAGGTCTTTATGACACTTTAAAAGGAGCAACTTCTATTATGTTAAGTGATGTTGCAAATGTTCCCGCAAAATTAATTCAAGAATTTCGTAAGAAAAACGCGAAACCAATTTTAAAAGGAGCATACATTGACGAAGCAATTTTTATCGGTGATCATCAATTACTAATTCTTGAATCTTTGAAAAGCAAAGAAGAATTGGTTGGAGAAATCATTGGATTATTGCAGAGTCCTGCTAAGAATGTATTATCTGGACTTCAAAGTGCTGGTGGCAAAATCGCTGGCATTCTTAAAACGCTCGAACAACGGGCATAATTATTATTTATTAAACCTTTTTTAAAAAAAATAAAATGGCTGATTTAAACAAAATTGCAGAAACATTAGTAAACCTTACAGTTAAAGAAGTAAGTGAGTTGGCAACAATTCTTAAAGATGAATATGGTATCGAACCTGCTGCTGCGGCTCCAGTTATGATGGCTGGCGGTGCTGCTACTGGTGGTGGTGAAGAAGCTGCTGCTGAGAAAACAGAATTCGATGTT
>RFSL01000240.1 GCA_009923965.1 Flavobacteriia bacterium
CGGAAATGGAGGCTTTAGTAGAAAATATTATGTTTGTTTTCCAAAATGGAATGGGAGTTGCATTTTTTAGAGAAATTCTTACTGGGCTTAGTTATGGTATATTCGCAGTGGCAATGGGGTATTTTATTTAAACTGCAAAATTTAGAGAAAAAGGTAATCAGCAAAAGTATTTAGGACTTAGTTTACTGGCTTTGTGATTCAATCAAATTTTAGGTTTTGTTGAGATTAATTGCTTAGAAATCGTTACCTTCTAGCATAAATTCAGATGACTTATGAAAAGTAATTTCAGGGTAATCTTGTTCTGCCATACTTAATAGAAAAGTTGTTTCTGAAAAACTAGATTATCATCTTTATCTACTGCTAAATAGTTTGCTTTTGCTCTTCTAAATGCCTCTAGCTGATTCTTATCATTACTCGTTACCCAACAAGCTTTAAAGTAATTGCGTGGCACGAAACGACAGTTTGCACCGTATTCATGAATTAGTCGGTAGTTAATTACCTCGAATTGTAATTGACCAACTGTACCAACAATTTTTCGATTTCCAGGTTGTTGGACAAATAACTGTGCTACACCCTCGTCAATAAGCTGTCTAATTCCCTTTTCTAGTTGCTTAGATTTTAGTGGATCTAAATTCTCTAACTCTTGGAAAATTTCTGGTGAAAAACTTGGAATTCCTTTGTACATCATGATTTCTCCTTCAGTCATTGTATCACCAATTTTAAAATTTCCTGTATCATACAAGCCTACAACATCTCCGGGATATGCCTCATCAATAACACTTTTGTCCTGAGCCATAAAAGAAGTGGGATTTGCAAACTTCAATTTTTTCTGCAAGCGAACATGGTGATAAAAAGTATTTCGTTCAAATTTACCAGAAACAACTCGAAGAAATGCTATACGATCTCTGTGTTTAGGGTCTAAGTTTGCATGAATTTTAAAGACAAATCCAGAAAAATTAGCGTCAGTTGGTTCTACCATTCGTTTATCAGATTCTCTACCACGAGGGGATGGAGAAATTTCACAAAAAGTATCTAATAATTCTTGTACTCCAAAATTATTTACTGCAGAGCCAAAAAATACGGGAGCGACATCACCAGATAAATAAGTCTCACGATTAAATGCATCATAAACTCCTTCAATAGTCTCCAATTCTTCCCGCAATTCTTCTGCTGGCTTAGCACCTATTATTTCAGTAAGAGCTTCAGCTTGGATATCCAAAATTGAGACTAAATCACTTGCAATTTTTGTTTTATTAGCAGAAAATAAATTCAAACTTTTTTGATAAATATTATAAACTCCTTGAAAACGGTCACCCATTCCAATTGGCCAAGTTAAAGGACGAACTTTAAGTTCAAGTGTTTGCTCAAGTTCATCTAATAATTCAAAGGGATCCTTACCGTCTCGATCCATTTTATTGACAAAAATGATAACAGGAGTTTTACGCATGCGGCAGACTTCCATCAATTTTTTGGTTTGCTCCTCTACTCCATTTGCGCAGTCAATAACTAAAATAACGCTATCAACAGCTGTTAAAGTTCTAAAAGTATCTTCGGCAAAATCCTTGTGTCCTGGAGTGTCTAAGATATTTATCTGCTTATTCTCGTATTCAAATGCCATAACAGAGGTTGCAACGGAAATCCCTCTCTGTTTTTCAATTTCCATAAAATCTGAAGTGGCAGTTTTTTTAATCTTATTATTTTTAACCGCGCCTGCAGTCTGAATTGCTCCACCAAACAACAACAATTTTTCCGTCAAGGTAGTTTTACCAGCATCCGGATGGGAAATTATTCCAAAAGTTCGTCTTTTTTCAAGTGCTTCTTGATTGGTC
>RFSL01000025.1 GCA_009923965.1 Flavobacteriia bacterium
TCGAATTAAAGCCATATCAAAATGAAGGTGTTTTAGAAATTGGAATAGACGAAGCAGGCAGAGGATGTCTCATTGGACCTGTTTTCATTGCAGGAGTTATATTGCCAAATAATATATATGAACTCTTACGATGTAATAATAATTGGTTCTGGACCTGGTGGATATGTTGCTGCAATTCGTTGCGCGCAACTTGGAATGAAAACTGCAATTATTGAAAAGTACGCTACCTTGGGTGGTACTTGCTTGAATGTTGGGTGTATTCCATCAAAAGCTTTATTGGATTCATCAGAGCACTTTAATAATGCAAAACACACTTTTGGCGAACATGGAATAGAACTAAAAGACCTTAAAGCAAATTTAAAGCAAATGATTCAACGCAAAAATGATGTGGTAAGTCAGACTTGCGCCGGTGTCAAATTTCTAATGGATAAAAACAAAATAGATGTTCATCTTGGTTTAGGTTCATTTATCGATAAAAATAACTTGAAAGTCACTGCAGCAGATGGCAAAGAAACTAAAATTCAGGGTAAAAATATCATAATTGCCACAGGTTCAAAACCAAATTATTTTCCTGGAATGGAGCCAGATAAAAAGCGCATAATTACTTCGACAGAAGCATTAGATTTAAAAGAGATTCCGAAGAAAATGCTCATTATTGGTGGTGGTGTTATTGGCCTTGAATTGGGTTCAGTATATGGTAGATTAGGCTCAGAAATAGAAGTAATTGAAAATTCACCTTCTATATTATCCGCAATGGATGGCGCTATTGGTAAAGAATTTATTAAAATATTAAAAAAGGACGGCTTTAAATTTCAGTTAGAACACAAAGTTCAAAAGGTTGTGAATAAGGGAAAATCAGTTGTCCTGACGGCAATCAATAAGAAAGGTGAATCTGTGGATTTTGAAGCTGATTATTGCTTAGTTGCTGTCGGAAGAAAAGCTTTCACAAGTGGACTAAACATAGAAAATGCAGGATTAGTAATTAATGCTCGCGGGCAAGTTGAGGTAAACAACAATTTACAAACAGCTGTCCCTCATATTTATGCAATTGGCGATGTTGTTCGTGGAATGATGTTAGCTCATAAAGCAGAGGATGAAGGAGTTTATGTAGCTGAATTTCTTGCTGGACAAAAACCACACATTAATTACAATCTAATTCCTGGAGTTGTTTACACTTGGCCTGAAATTGCTGCTGTAGGAAAAACAGAAGAAGAATTAAAAGAAGCTGGAATATCGTACAAAGTTGGAAGTTTTCCAATTAAAGCCTTAGGTCGTGCAAGGGCAAGTATGGATACAGCAGGATTTATAAAAATTATTGCAGATACAAAAACTGATGAAGTTTTAGGGGTACATATGATTGCCGCTCGAGCAGCAGATTTAATAATGGAGGCAGTTACTGCAATGGAATTTCATGCATCTGCTGAAGACATGGCTCGTATTTGTCACCCGCATCCAACATATTCAGAAGGTATCAAAGAGGCCGCACTAGCTGCTACTGAAAACCGTGCTTTACACGTTTAAGAAAATCTTATTTTCTGCTTATTGCTTTTAAAGCAGCAGCTACAATATTCTGCGTGTCAATACCATATTTTGTCATTAATTCCATTGGAGAGCCACTTTCACCAAATGTGTCATTTACAGCAACAAATTCATGTGGTCGAGGTAAATGTTCTCCAAGCACTTGCGCTACTGCTTCACCTAGTCCACCGTTTCGCATGTGTTCTTCTGCTGTTACTACACAGGAAGTCTTAGACACAGATTTTAGAATAGCTGTAGCATCCAAAGGTTTTATGGTATGCATATTAATTAATTCAACTGAAATTCCTTGTTCACTTAAAATTTTAGCTGCTTCTATCGATTTCCATACTAAGTGTCCACAAGCAATGATAGTAACATCTGTTCCTTCTTGAAGGACATCTGCTTTTCCGATTATAAATTCTGCATCTGGTTTTACAAAAATTGGCATTACTGGTCTACCAAATCTCAAATAAACTGGCCCATAGTGCTTTGCTATCGCAATTGTTGCTTGTTTTGTTTGATTAAAGTCTGCGGGCACTATAACAGTCATATTTGGTAACATTCGAATCATTCCAATATCTTCTAAAATTTGATGTGTAGCGCCATCTTCTCCCAATGTCAAGCCAGCATGAGAAGCACATATTTTCACATTTTTTTGAGAATAAGCAATCGACTGCCGAATTTGATCATAGACTCTTCCGGTTGAAAAATTAGCGAATGTTCCTGTGAATGGGATTTTACCTCCGATAGTCATTCCTGCAGCCATTCCCATCATATTTGCTTCGGCAATACCCACTTGAAAGAAACGCTCTGGATGTTCTTTTTGAAAAGCATCCATTTTTAGAGAACCTGTTAAATCGGCACAAAGTGCAACAACATCTTGGTTTATTTTTCCCAATTCTGAAAGACCTTCTCCAAAACCTGAGCGGGTATCTTTGTTCCCTAAAATTTCAAATGACATACCTATAAATTTAATGTAATTGTTTTATTTGATTCTATTTTAAAATTCTTTTCTCTAGTATATACTGTAGATTTTTGATCTTTTTCACGGTAAACAACTTTGTATGATCCTGGTTGTAAATTCCATAAACCCTTATTTGCTCCTTCTTTTAAATCACAAACCCACTCGAATGTTTGAGCACCTTTATCTGTAAAAATTTGCCCTATTAAACTTTTTTTAGCAGTGTAATTTAGTGTGCCACTCGCAACAACATTAATAATTGTTGTTTTACTTTGGGATATTTCTATAGTCTGATAGGATCTTGGTAGTGTAAAAATTTCAACATCATAAGATCCAACAAGGTATTTCTGAGTTGAATTTAATGCTTGTGCATTCAAAGTAGTAGTTTGACCTTTCAACATAACACGCATAGTAAGATTTGAAATCTCATTAGAAATTGCACTGCTAAATTTTAAGAATCCCTGACCTGCATCTACTTCAATTGTATTGTGTTTAAATTTTGTAATTGTTATGTTCTTTTTTTCAATTTTAGGAAGCGTATTGACTACCAAATCGTATTTCAAAGAAGGATCTAAAATTAGGGTGTCAGGATTTCCATATCTATTTAAAGTATGAGTAAAGGTGTATTTCAGCTTTTTTGTGCCAGCTTCATATAGAAACATGCTTACATTGGTTTCTGTTGGGGTTTTTAAAATCGTATTTAAATTTATCTGAACACTTGTGCTTATCAATGCCTTTGTTATTATATCAGTTAGCACATTTTTGAATGACTCCTTACTTTCTGCATCTGTGAATGTTCCAATACAATTAAATTTTTCCAAATAGGAAAGATCCATTCCTAGCCCGATAACAAATGGTGTAACTTTTACCCCTTTTTCTCTTAATTTTTTTGCGACTACACAAGGGTCATTGTCACACGATTCTAAGCCGTCTGTTATTAAAATTATAAAATTGCGCGCAAGGGTATCCGGGAAATCACCGGTTGCAGCTTCTAAGGAACGGGCAATTGGAGTAGCTCCTTTTCCAATTAAACCTTTTACTTTTAATTTAATAGCATCAATTCTATCCTTCCCAAAAGGAACTTCTAATTTTGTGTCATTACAATCTTGCACTTCGTTGTTTATCATTGACTGATGACCATAAACCCTCAAGGCGATTTCTAAATCTTCAACGCCTCTTAATTTCTCTATGGCTTGGGACAATATCTCTTTTGCGGCAGCCATACGTGTTTGCTTATCCCAATCTAAGTTCATGCTATTTGAAGCATCCAAAATAAAGAGAATACGCGTTGTTTTCTGACTAAATAAAAGACCAGAAAGGCAAACGAAAAATATGAATAGTGCTTTTTTCACTAATAATCTCCGAGGGTTTCTTCAAGTTGCTTTAATGCATCTTCAAGTTGTTCTGCATTTGGGGCTATGCCGTGCCATTTGTGTGAACCTACCATAAAGTCAACACCTTGTCCCATTTCTGTTTTCATAATAATTACAATGGGTTTCCCCTTTCCTAATCTACTTTTTGCAAGGGTCATAATTTCTCTAATATTTTTAAAATCATGACCATTCATTGAAAGTACTTCCCAACCAAAAGCTTCCCATTTTGCCTCAAGATTTCCCAAAGACAAAACATTTTCAACATCCCCATCAATTTGCCTGCCATTAAAATCGATAGTAGCAATTATGTTATCTACCTTATTTGCTGCTCCGTACATTGCTGCTTCCCAAATCTGACCTTCTTGCAATTCTCCATCACCATGAAGTGTAAATATCGTTGAAGGATCATTATTTAATTTTTTGGTTTGCGCTGCACCAAGGGCATTTGATAATCCTTGTCCGAGTGAGCCAGAAGCCATTCGAATTCCAGGTAATTTTTTATCTGTAGAAGGATGACCCTGTAAGCGTGAAGATAATTTTCTAAATGTCCCTAATTCTGCAACAGGAAAATAACCTGAGCGAGCTAAAACACTATACCAAACTGGAGAAATATGTCCGTTGGAAAGGAAAAATAAGTCTTCATTTTTACCATCCATCGAAAATGGCGAAGCTGAATGGTTCATTGCCTCAAAATATAAAAAAGTCAAAAAATCTGTGCAACCTAAGGAACCACCTGGATGACCTGAATTTACATCGGACACCATGCGAACAATGTCTCTTCTAACTTGAGAAGCTATCCCTTCTAATTTTACTATTTCCATGCTTTTAAATAAATCTTAATTCTACCTTACAAAACTAAATAAATTATTGACTTTGAAAGATAAATTAGTGGATCATATCGCTTTAAATGCAACTTTTTTTAAACAAATTGAGTCTTATTAAGTACAAATAATCAAACGATGAAAAAACTTATTTTATTATTAATGGTCTTGACCTCTAAAATTATTATAGCCCAAGTTCTTGTAGATTCTCCTCTTTATAATCAATTGAAGGCTAGCGGTCAGCTTGGCAAAGTTAATGTGATTTCAAATCCAAGTATTTCTGTAACAAAACCAGTAAAAAATAAGAAACCGAAGCCAGGAAGCCAGGAAAAAGCAAATGCCTGCGAATGTTATATTCAACCAGATGCTAGCTATATTTTGGCTATGGCACCTAATGATGACGGATCATCTGCCCTGATACAAATTCCGTTTTCATTTAATTTATATGGTCAGTTATACACCGCATTGTACATTAATAACAATGGAAATTTAACTTTTACAGGCCCAATGGGAACTTTTAGCGCTACCGCTTTCCCCTCCTCTGTTAATGGTGCAATAGTTGCTCCTTTTTGGGGAGATGTTGACACAAGACCGTCAACTGGTTCAACTATACCTAATGGACAAGTGGTTTATAAAATAACTCCTTCAGCAATGTATATTAATTGGGAAGATGTTGGATATTATAGTACTCAAGGAGATAAAAGAAATACTTTTCAATTGATCATATCAGATGGGATTGACCCTGTAATTGAAGGTGGGAATGTAGCTTTCTGCTACGAAAATATGGATTGGACAACCGGTAGTGCGTCGCAAGGCATTAATGGTTTTGGGGGTATTCCAGCAACTGCAGGTGCTAATAAAGGAAATGGTATATCCTACTTTTTAATTAGTCGATTTGATCATCCTGGAAATGATTTTGATGGCGCTTTGGGGAATCCAGATGGTATTGATTGGTTAGATTATAAATCCTTTGCATTCGATGCATCTTTTAGCGGTAACATTCCTCCAATTCCAGATGGGATAACGAGCTGCGATACGTTTCGGGTTTGTGCTGCAGGAGACACAGCAGATTTTGCTATTAATTTCTTATCTCCCGAGGTTAATCAGTCTACAACTATAACATTTAATAATGGCGGACTTACAACTCTTCAAGAAATTGCAAATATTCCAGGAAATACTGGTTCACTCATTTTACGTGCTATTGGCGGTCTTGCAACAATCGGGAATTATACTATAACTATCACTGCAACAGATAATGCAACACCAATTCCTGGTGTTACTACATTATCCTTTGTTGTTGTAATTGACACCATACTAAGTAATATTAATAATGCAGCGATAATTGCTACGGTAACTTGTGGTAACGCCAATCTTTCTGTAAGTAATGGCCCATATGATTCATATCTCTGGGATGATTTTTCTACAATGCCGACCAATTCGATAAGCTCCTCTCAGTCATACGGATTGACTGTTAATACAGATGGTTGCTATAAAAGAATAGATTCAGCATTTGTAATTATGCAACCATTTGCTGTAAACTTGCAAGGGGCATTTAGCTTCTGTCCACCTGCTACATTTGTAACATTAACAATTCCTAATGAAAATTATTATAGTTCTGTTAATTGGAGTTTAAATAACCCTGCACAAGATTCATTATTCATAAATAATTTATCAAGTGGAACCTACACAATTTCTCTAGTAGATTCCTTAAGTTATTGTTCAAATGATACAACTTTTACCATTACTGGTGGCGCTGCTTCCATTATTTTTGACGATACTTTAATATGTAATTCTACATTCCAAGTTCCTGCGGCTATTTCCAGTGGAGGTACATGGAGTTCCACTTCTAATCAAGTACTATTCGATAATACAAACAGTTTAGCTCCATTAATTACTTTCGCTTCACCAGGGACATACACTGTAAGTTTTATAGATAATATTTGTTTACAAACCCTGAGCACAAATATTATTTATCCAGAAAATCCAACTATTTTTGATGATACTTCATTGTGTGCTTTAACTTATACAGCAACTGGTACTAATGTTTATTTATCTGGGGGGTCTTGGAGTTATTTATCAAATAATACATCGAACAACATTACCTTTTCACCAAGCTCATCAATCCTAAATCCACAAATTTCAGCAAATAATCCAGGAGTTTATCAAATTATTTTTACAGATAATATTTGTCAAAATGATGCTTTTAGCGAACTTACGTTTATTAATATACCCTCAATTTTTTTAGATCCTATCGCTTGTAATTACAATTTAGAGGTAGATGGGACAATTTCTGCAAATGGAGGAGTTTGGAGTTCTACAGATTCTTTAATTTATTTTTCAGATTCATTCGCAAATAATCCTCAAATTTCAACAGAATATGCAGGAATTTACCCTGTTTCGTTTACTGATGAAGCTTGTAATCAAACATTAACGGCAAATATTGAATTCCTTCCTTATATTTACACACAGGTTCTAGATACAAATATCTGCCCTGGCAGTAGCTTTGAATTAGATCCTTTAATACTTAATACTCCAATCGACACGTTACATAGTGACTGGACCTTACAAGCCAATTATATTCCAAGTACAACTTGGTTTTGGGAAAATGGATCTACTGATATTCCGAGAATAATTTCTGGTGCAGGATCTTTTATATTTCACCTTCAAAATGCCTGTTATGAGAAAATAGATACTGCAACTATCGGCATTAAACCGTGTGACATTTCTGCGCCAAATATTATTGTTCTATCCTCTACTGAAGGGAATCAATTTTTCTCTATAAATACAACTGGAATTGTAGATTTTAATTGTGTTATACTTAACAGATGGGGGAATGTTATTTATGAATTCAACGATCCTGAAGGGGGATGGAATGGAAAGGCTTCGAATGGAAATCTAGTAGAAGAAGGAACCTATTTCTACAGAATAAAAGCTACCTACGAAGGTGGTGAAGACGTAATAAAACATGGGTTTGTTGTCTTGAAATATTAAGAGTTGGTTAAATTTATAGGGTTAAAAGAAAACAATAGATTCTACCCAATAAAAAGGAAATTTCAAGGCGGGAAAGAAAAAAAATCCTATCCTAAAACGAAATTTATGACTTTCCCAGGAACGATTATCGCTTTCTTAGGCTGTTTTCCGTCTAACCATTTGCTTACTTGATCGAGTCCTAGAACATGAGATTCAATTTCTGCAGCAGTCATATTTAAAGGTAAGGTTACTTTTAAGCGAAACTTACCATTGAATGAAACAGGATAATCGTATTCTGAAACCTCTAAATATTTTTGTTCAAAAACTGGAAATTGCACATACGAAATAGAGCCAGGAGGATGTCCTAATAAACTCCAAACTTCTTCGGAAATATGAGGTGCAAAAGGAGATAAAAGAATTGTAAGTGGCTCTAAAATCTGTCGCTTATTACACTTTTGATCTGTAAGTTCATTCACGCAAATCATCAATGTAGAAATACAAGTATTGAAGGAATAACGGTCTAAATCTTCTTGAATACGCTTAATTGTGTGGTGAATTGTCTTAAGTGATTCCTTACTTGGTTCTTCATCAGAAACAGAAAAACCAGTGTTTGCATGAAACAAACGCCAATATTTTTTCAAGAATCCGTGAACGCCTGTAATTCCTTTTGTATCCCAAGGTTTGCTTTGTTCTAAAGGACCAAGAAACATCTCATACATACGGAGCGTGTCAGCACCAAATTTATCCACTAATTCGTCAGGAGTTTGAACATTAAACTTTGACTTAGACATTTTTTCAACTTCAGAACCACACAAATAGCAGCCATCATCTTCCATGATAAATTCTGCATTTTTGAATTCTGGCAGCCAATTTTTAAATTGGACAATATTCAAAATATCATTGTCTACTAAGCTAATATCTACATGAATTGGAAGGACATTTGAATTCCCTATTTTTCCTTTTGAGACATACGTATTTGTCCCTTGAATGCGGTAAACAAAACTACTTCTACCGAGAATCATACCCTGATTTATTAATTTTTGGAAGGGTTCATCAAAAGGCAAAAAACCCAAATCAAATAAAAACTTTGTCCAAAACCTTGCATACAAAAGATGACCTGTAGCATGTTCTGATCCGCCGATATACAAATCAACATTCTTCCAATAGTCAATTTTTTCGCGTGCAACAAATTCATTGTCATTCGTTGGATCCATGTAGCGCAAAAAATACCAAGAGCTTCCAGCCCACCCCGGCATAGTATTGTATTCCATTCTATCTCCCTCAAAATAGTTCCAATCTTTCGGATTTGAACGAGCTAAAGGAGGCTCACCATCTTCTGTCGGTAAATATTTATCAACGAGAGGTAATTCAATCGGTAGATTTTTATCCGACACTAATTGAGGGATTTCATCCTTATAAAAAATGGGGAAAGGTTCTCCCCAATAGCGTTGTCTTGAAAAAACAGCATCTCTTAAGCGGAAATTTATTTTTCCTTTTCCTAAATTACGTTCTTCAATAATTTCAATGCATTTCTCCATTGCAGCTTTTACCTCTAGTCCATTTAAGAACTCAGAATTCGCAATAAACGCCTCTTTTTCCGTATACGCATTTTTGGAAACATCAATTCCCTCAAAAATACAGCGAATCTCCAATTTAAAATGAGAAGCAAAATCATGATCGCGCTGATCTCCACAT
>RFSL01000241.1 GCA_009923965.1 Flavobacteriia bacterium
GTCATTTGTAATTTTTATTAGGTTAAATAATCTATTATTGCGCACAAAAGTATAGTTCAAAAAGAATATATTTTTAATTTTCACAAAATATTTATCAACTATTTATCAAATGCCTGAATTTCAAGCAACTATAATTTCATGGTACCATCAAAATAAACGAAATCTTCCTTGGCGAGAGACCACCAATCCGTATTTTATTTGGTTGAGTGAAATAATTCTACAACAGACAAGAATTGAGCAGGGGACATCCTATTATTTAAAGTTTATAAAACGCTTTCCAACAATTAAAGATTTGGCGCAAGCTAATGAACAAGAAGTATTGAATTTATGGCAGGGACTTGGGTATTACAGCAGAGCAAGAAATCTACACACAACTGCAAAATACATTTATTTTGATTTAAAAGGTGAATTTCCCAAAAATTTTGCAGCGCTGATTCTCTTGAAAGGCGTTGGGGTTTATACAGCTTCTGCAATTGCATCTTTTGCCTACAATGAATCTAAAGCTGTAGTTGACGGCAATGTATACAGAGTTTTAAGTCGGGTTTTTAATGTTGAAACTCCAATTGATTCAGGAATTGGGAAAAAAGAATTCCAAAATTTGGCGAATGAATTAATTTCTTCTGAAGTTCCAAATATCTACAATCAAGCAATCATGGAATTTGGAGCGCTTCACTGTTTACCCGCAAATCCGCTGTGTGAAAGTTGTCCCCTTCAATTTTCTTGTCTTTCATTTGCTGCGGGTACAATTAAAATTCGCCCAATTAAAAATAAAAAAGTGAAGATAAGTCCCCGTTATTTTATTTTTAAAATAGCTCAAGACGCTGAAGGAAAAATCGCCATGATAAAAAGAACTGAGAAGGATATTTGGCAAAACTTATATCAATTCCCACTTTTTGAATTTACTTCTCAGGAAAAAAAGGCGACTTTTCTGCAAACTCATAACTTTGACTTTGTTTCAAAAGAGTACAAACACATCTTATCGCATCAGCATATATTTGCAACTTTTGTATTTCAGCGCGTAAAAAAAATAAATCTTCAGCAGGGGGAGCAAAAATTATTTCCCTCACAAATTGATGACTTTCCAATCCCTCGATTGATTGAAAAATTCCTCGAAGAAGAAAGCGCCCAACTTTTTTCTTAATTGAAAGTTTAACTTCATTAACTTTGTACAAAAAACACCACCATGATTTCAGTAAAACAAGAAGCCACAAATAAAGAAAATAGTAGTTGCATTTATTTAATCGATAAGAAAAGTAAAAGCAAAGATTTCGATCCGCAATTTTCACATAGTATTGCCGCAATTATTGCTGGCACAAAGAAATTTGATTATTTAAGGCTTTCAAATAGTTTTATATTTTTTGTTTTTGACGATCAAAAACCTGAAGAATTGCGTGTGATAGGTTCTCGAATTCACGATATGATTTGTGCTGATTGTGAAGCAATTTCAATTAGCGGTAAATCAAAAAATTCGTGTTTCCTTGCCGAAGGTATTGCCTTAACAAATTATCAATTTTTGAAATACTTAAGTAAACCAAAGAAGCATACTTTAACAGAGATTATTTTATCTGATGAGGTAGAAAAAGAAAAAATTGACGAATTAAATGATACCATTAAAGCAGTTTTCTGGGCGAGAGATGCTGTAAATACGCCGGTTTCTGATTTAAATGCCTTGCAATTAGCTGAAGCTGTTGTAAAATTAGGTGAAGAAGCAAATTTTCAAGTACAAGTATTAGAAAAAACCCAGATAGAATCCTTAAAAATGGGAGGTTTATTGGCAGTTAATAAAGGCTCTATTGATCCTCCAACATTTACAATAGCAGAGTACAA
>RFSL01000242.1 GCA_009923965.1 Flavobacteriia bacterium
TACTCCAACTGCGAGTCCTTCTGGAATATTGTGCAAGGTAATTGCCAATACAAGTAGGGTAGTGCGGTGTAATTGTGTTTTTACTCCCTCAGATTCATTTTCGGAAAAGTTAATGTGCAAATGGGGCATCCACTTATCTAAGAAAAAAAGAAAAAGTGCACCTGTTAAAAATCCTACAGCTGCAGGCATCCAGGCCATATTTGGAAAGTATTTTTCAGACATTTCGATGGATGGCATAAGAAGTGACCAAAAGCTAGCCGCTACCATTACTCCTCCTGTAAAACCAAGCATTCCATCAAGAACACCTCGGTGCATTGTCTTAAAGAAAAAAACCAATGAAGCGCCAGCTGCGGTAACCAACCAAGTAAATGTTGTGGCAATTAAAGCTGCTAAAACGGGATCAATGCTTTTGAAGAATAATTCGAGGTCTTTCATACTAATTCTAAGCCCCAAAACTACTTTAAAATAGGCGAAGAAGCAAGAATAAAATAAAAGAGGGCTCTTATTTTTGATTAAAAAATTGTAGAGCTAGATCATAGCTTTTTAGTCCAAATCCAAAAATACAGCCCACACAAACTGGACTCAAAAATGATTCGTGTCTAAATGATTCTCTTGCTGAAATATTCGAAATATGAACTTCAACAACGGGTATTGAAATCGCTGAGATACAATCGCGAAGTGCAACACTTGAATGTGTGTATGATCCAGCATTGATAATAATTCCATCAGCTGAACTTGTCTTAAGTGCTGAAATGAGTTCTTGCTCATTATCTGATTGAAAATAACTTAAATCCATTTTAAATTCATCTTTCAGCGTTTCAAAATAATCTTCGAAGGAAACATTCCCATATATTTGTGGTTCTCGCGTCCCTAATAAATTTAATTTTGGGCCGTTTACAATTAGAATTTTCATACATGTCAAATTGGAACCGCTATATTAAGGATTTTGTTTCATACTTGAAAATAGAAAAAGGCTTGGCTGAAAATTCAATTCTTGCTTATCAAAACGATGTGCAGAAACTAGCTGACTTTGCCTCAGAAAATAATATTCCTGCAGAACTTATAAGCTACAAGAATCTTCAAGAATTCATTACAATACTCTATGATCTTGAATTAAGTGCAAGAAGTCAAGCGCGCATAATTTCTGGAATCAAACAATTTTACTCTTTTTTACTTCTTGAAAATACTATTCGAGAAGATCCCAGCGAGTTGTTAGAGCAACCAAAAGTTGGAATGAAACTCCCCGAAATTTTACATATCGAAGAAATTGATGCCTTGATTGCAGCCGTTGATGTTAGTACTAAGCAAGGACATCGTAATCGTGCAATTTTAGAAACGCTTTACAGTTGTGGCTTACGTGTTAGTGAGTTGGTAAATTTGCGTTTTTCTGATCTTTATTTTGAAGAGGGTTTTATTCGTGTAATCGGAAAGGGAAATAAGGAGCGCTTGGTTCCTGTAAGTCCAAGTGTTGAAAAAGAAATTAAACTGTATTCGGAGCATGTTCGTCGCCATCAAGAAATTGTAAAAGGAGATGAAAACATTGTTTTTTTGAATAGAAGGGGAGCAAAACTTACTCGCGTTATGATTTTTACCATCATTAAAGATCTAGCAATTGCAATTGGACTAAAGAAAAATATTTCTCCGCACACATTTCGCCATAGTTTCGCCACTCACTTGATTGAGGGCGGTGCAAATTTACGCGCAATTCAAGAAATGCTAGGGCACGAATCCATTACTACGACTGAAATTTATACGCATTTAGACCAGCGGTTTTTACGCGATGCGATTTTGTCGTATCATCCTAGAAATTCAAATTAAGTATTTG
>RFSL01000243.1 GCA_009923965.1 Flavobacteriia bacterium
AGATTTTATTGAATTATTTTATGATTTATATGGTCCCTATCCTTTCGAAGATCAAAAATATGGACATTGTATGGCACCAATTGGAGGAGGAATGGAACATCAAACGATGACAACACAAGGATCTTTTTCAAAAGGGTTAACTGCGCATGAATTAGCGCATCAATGGTGGGGAAATAGTGTAACTTGTGCATCGTGGAGTGATATTTTTATAAACGAGGGTTTTGCTTCCTACAGTGAATATGTGATGCTTGAAAATTTATATCCCGCAGAAAAAGTGCAACACATGTTAGATGTTCACGATAATGTTCTTTCGCAAACTGGAGGAAGCGTTTGGTTTTCAGATACTTTAAATGAAAATCGTATTTTCAACAGCAGACTTTCCTACGATAAAGGTTCTGGAATCATTCATTCTATTCGCTATTTAATGAACAACGATAGTTTGTTTTTCGCAGGATTAAGAGAATTTCAAAACGATTTTAAAGACAGTGTTGCAAGAGGCATTGATTTCAGAAATAAAATGCAAGAAATTTCTGGAATAAATTACACACCTTTTTTCGAGCAATGGTATTTTGGCGAAGGATATCCCACCTACTCTATTCGTTGGAAACAAAGTGGACAAGACCTATTATTAGAACTCAATCATACAGCATCAAAACCAAGCGTAACGCCAACTTTCACAAATCCAATAGATATTCGTTTCATACGACAGGGAATGAGTGATACCCTTATTCGCTTTGATGTAGCAGCTAATTCACAGCAATTTTACATTTCAAATTTCGGTACATTGTCCTCTACAATTACTGTTGATCCACAAAATTGGATAATCAACAATATAGGAACTATTATTCAAGACAATTCCCTAGTAAACTTGAACGAAATGAATGAAAATAGTACTGCCTTAACAATTGTTCCAAATCCAAACAATGGAATATTCACCATCGCAAATCAGCAAGCAAATTGTTGGGTTAGCGTTTTCAACATGCAAGGAAAGAATATCTTAAATAAGCAGCTTTCTCAAAATGAACTTATCGATTTACAAGATTTTGGAAAAGGAACGTATTTATTAGAAATTAAAAATTCAGTAAATAGCGAAGCTAAAACCTTAAAGTTGATTTCTTTTTAGAAAGTTTATTTGACTGCAGTATTATAAAATCTCTTAACTTTGAAAAAAAATTCAACGCTATGAAACCCATTTACATTGTTTTAATTGCAATTGGCTCAATAATCCTAATTAGTTTTATGGGATATTACTCCGTTTATTCAAATGCCGTTTCCCTTCAGGAAAATGTTGACGAAAAATGGAACAATGTACAATCTGCTTACCAAAGAAGAGCTGATTTAGTACCACAATTACTAGCAACTGTTAAAGGCGCTGCTGCAAATGAAAAAGAAATCTTGCTAAAGGTAACACAAGCAAGAGCAGGAATTGTTGAAGCAAAAACACCAGATGACTTAGAAATAATGGGGAGAAAAATCGAAACAGCGATAAATCTAGCCTATGAGGCCTACCCTCAAATTAAATCAACGGAAAACTTCCAAGAATTTCAAAAACAATTAGAAGGAACAGAAAATAGAATCAACCGAGAGCGCGATTTATTTAATGAATCCATAAAATCGTATAATACGCATATTAGAGGTTTGTTTGCAGGAATCTTTTTAAACAAAGAAGTTTTCCCTCGCAAAAAAGGCTTTTCTGCAAAAGCAGGAGCTGAAAATGCGCCAGAAGTTAAATTCTAAAACCAATGCTTTCCTCAGCTGACAAGCAAGAAATTCAAGAAGCCATTCGATTAGCAGAACTGCAAACAGCAGGTGAAATTCGCGTTCA
>RFSL01000244.1 GCA_009923965.1 Flavobacteriia bacterium
GTTTTTAATAAACCTTCTCTATTAGCATTTTCTCCAAGTTGTTCTATGATTGACTTGTATTCTTTTTCCATTTTACTTTTCTAAAAATAGTTTTTTAATTAATTTATTATTCTAAAATGGTTCTTTTCCACCATAATAGTTGACGTAGTTGTTTTCAGTTTCAACGAGCTTTATTTTTGCTAATTCACCTCCATTTTTTGCGATTATGTCATAAATTTCATCCCAAATTGCAATTGCTAAATTTTCAGTTGATGCCATTTTCCCTTTAAAGAATGGAACATCTAAGTTTAGGTTTTTGTGGTCTAAGGGTTCAATTACTTTCTCTTTTAATATTTGACTTAAAGTTTTTAAATTCATAACAAACCCTGTATTTTCATCAGGAACACCTTTAACAGTTACAAAAAGCTGAAAGTTGTGGCCATGCCAATTTTTATTGCTGCACTTTCCAAAAACTTCCCAGTTTTTTTCTTCAGACCATTCTTCCTGCCATAATTTATGTGCTCCATTGAAAGTTTCCCTTCGTGTAATGTAAATAGTATTCATATTAAAAGATTCTAAAATTCAGTACTGAGTGAACATTTCATGATTCCATCTCTATCAATTTCTGTCAAACGAATACGTTGAAAAGTATTCGTTAGTTTCGCATCAAATGGAAATTTAACTTTTATGTAATTTTCAGTAAACCCAAACATGTATCCTTCATCTTCTTCATATTCAAACAAAACTATTCGCTCAGTGTTTAGATTTTCTGTATAAAAATTTCTTTTTTTTCTGTCGGAGATTAAATGTAGTTGTTTGCTTCGTGTTCTTCTAACTTCCATCGGCACAGCAGTTCCTAATTTTGGAGCTCCAGTATTAGCGCGTTCGGAATACGTAAAAACATGTAAATAAGAAACATCTAAATCTTTAATAAATTCAATCGTTTCATTGAAATCATCATCACTTTCATCTGGAAATCCAACAATTACATCTACTCCAATGCAGCTATCTTTTCGAAGGGATTTGATTCTATCTACACGTTCAGCATATAATTTTCTTTCGTATTTTCGGCGCATAAGTTTTAGCAGGCGATCGCTTCCAGATTGAAGTGGAATGTGAAAATGCGGAGCAAATCGTTTAGATTTTGACAAGCAAAAATCAATTATTTCATTGGTAAGTAAGTTTGGTTCTATTGATGAAATTCTGAATCGCTCAATGTCTTTTATTCCATCAAGTTCTTGAATCAGTCCATAGAAGTTTTCTTTTTCACCTTGCCCAAAATCTCCAATATTTACACCAGTGAGGACAACTTCTTTTACATCTGTAGCCGCAATTTTTTCGGCTTGACTTACAGTTTCCTTAATACTTGCATTTCGACTCTTTCCACGAGCTAAAGGAATGGTACAAAAACTACAAAAATAATCGCAACCGTCTTGAATCTTGAGAAAAGAGCGCGTTCTATCACCAAAAGAATAGGAGGGGACAAATTCTTTTGTTTCTTTTATATTATCAAAAGCAACTTTTGCGACGAGTCGCTTACTGCTTTCCTTTTCTAAGTGTTCTAAAATATTGAATTTCTCATTTGCTCCTAAAACCATATCAACCCCTGGAATTGATGCAATCTCAGTGGGTTTTAACTGCGCATAACATCCAACAATTACGATAAATGCCTCAGGATTTATTTTTCCAGCACGTTTAACAAGTTGTTTGCATTTTTTATCGGCATTTTCAGTAACTGAACAAGTATTAATAATATACACATCAGGAGTATCTTCAAATTCCACTTTGGCAAAACCTGCATCTTCAAATAGACGAGCAATGGTTGAT
>RFSL01000245.1 GCA_009923965.1 Flavobacteriia bacterium
TTCAGTTCTTCTTTTGAAAGTTTATTTATTTCGTCTAATCGAGTTTGCAATACTTCTACATTTTTTGAAAGAATGTAATTACCCGTGACAATATTATACTCATTATCCATTTTACCTATCATAAAAATAGCAGAACGAATATTCTCACCAGTTCCGGTTGTAATAGATATTCCATTTAATGATCGTGGAATTTCATCCATGTGATGGTAAAGGTTTTGCAAACATTCAACCAGCACATTATAAACCTTCTTCTTCGTCTTTGGTTGCTCTTGCATGGTGTCTAACTTAGACTCCATTATTTGTAATATAGATGTAAGTAACTCTGCAGTTATATCGCCTTTAAAGGAGAGCATAATATTATTACGCTCCATCTTATCGTAAAAATCGTATATGTCAACCATTTTTAATATTCCGGGCTACTCTAGATTAGCAATTATACAAATATAGCGTGACTTTTCGGATTTCCAAACAAATGTTTAAACAAGCAATTATTATCGAATTTTTAAGTTCGTTAGTCTTGCTTTATATTCTTAATTCCCAAATGAATTTCGTTTTTATTCTTCAGGAGGTAGTACCTTTGCCCGTAATGAAATCCGAAATAGTTAATAGGTGTTGGTTTGAAAGCTGGTTTGATAGCCATTATTACCATTTGTTATATGGCAATCGGAATGAAAAGGAAGCTGAAAATTTTATTAAACTTCTCACTGATTTTTTGAAACCCACAGTAGGAGCACCTGCTCTTGATCTGGGATGTGGAAAAGGTCGACATGCTATTGCGCAATTTGAGCAACGCTACAGAACAGCTTTTGTAAATTCCTTGGCGGGTTTTAGACAGGCGGTATTAGTTGGCACAAAATCACTGGATAACAATTCAAACCTGGCAATTTTTAATTCACTTATTCACCTTGGTGCTAATCCTGCTTTGCTGGGTTTGATAAATCGACCTGATAGTGTTCAAAGAGATACTTTGCAAAATATTATTGAAACAAAAGAATACACCTTAAACTACGTTCGTTCCAAAGAGTATGAAAAAGCGCATCAAACTTCGGCGCGTTACGACAAAGGCATTTCTGAATTTGAAAAGGTTGGTTTTGAAGAACTATATCATCCCTTCTGTTTTGCACCATTTGTAAAAGATGCCGTGGTATCAATTGCGATGAAATTGGAAGAAATTATTCCCATTAAAATCAATGGTACAGTAATGATAGTAGGAAGTATTAAGCAAGTTTTAATTGCTGCAGAAATGATTGAAACAGACGGATTTGTTGCTTTATCAAAAGAAGATGTGTTAATCAGTCAGGGACTTGATGCCTATTTTGTGTCAAAACCAATTGGACGACTTCCCTATGCAAAACCATAAGGCGTAATGGTAATTCACGAGGTAGAAATTCAGAAAAAGGAGATTGTAATAGTTTGGCTAAAACGAGATTTGCGTTTTACAGACCATGAACCACTATTTCACGCCCAAAAACAAGCTTTACCAATCTTGCTAGTTTACTGCTTTGAGCCCACAATAATGAAATATGATGACAGCGATGTAAGGCATTGGAGATTTGTGTACCAATCCTTAACAGACATGCAAATAAAGCTTGAGAGCTTAGATTCAAAGATCGCTATTTTTCATAACGAAGCGCTATTTGTGTTGTCTGAGATTGCGAATCATTATGCTATTAAAACCTTATTTTCTCACCAAGAAATTGGTAATAAATTAACATATGACAGGGATATTATCATTCATGATTTTTGTAAAAACAATCAAATTGAATGGAAAGAATACCAACACAATGGAATTGTAAGAAAATT
>RFSL01000246.1 GCA_009923965.1 Flavobacteriia bacterium
CGGGAACAGTTGCTCAAATCATTCGCATGCTAAAAATGCCTGATGGAAGTACGACTGTTATCATCCAAGGAAAAAGAAGGTTTGAAATTGTTCAGGCTCTTCAAACGGAACCGTACATGCGGGCAAAAGTTTCTGTTTTCAACGAAATTCCAATTAAAAAAGGCAACAAAGAGCTGGACATCATGCTTAAAACCATAAAAGATCTTGCTCTTGACATTATCCGAGATAGCCCAAATATCCCTTCTGAAGCACAATTTGCAATCGGAAACATTGATAGCCCATCATTTCTTGTAAATTTTATTTCTTCAAATATGAATGCTGATGTTTCTAAAAAACAAGAAATGTTGGAGGAAACTGACATCAAAAAACGCGTGATGATGGTGATGGAACACCTGACACTCGAAGTTCAAATGCTTGAAATGCGCAATGAAATTCAAAATAAAGTGCGCAAAGATTTTGATAAGCAGCAACGCGACTATTTTTTACAGCAGCAAATGCGCACCATTCAAGACGAATTAGGCGATAACCCTCAAACGCAAGATGTTCAAGACTTTAAAGATCGTGCCGAAAAGAAAAAGTGGAACAGCGTTATTGAAAAATTATTCAAGAAAGAATTAGAGAAAATGCAGCGCATGAACCCGCAAGGTGCAGAATATACAGTTCAGATGAACTACCTCGATCTATTATTAGATTTACCTTGGGGAGAATATACGAAAGACAACTTAGACCTCAATCGCGCACGAAAAATTCTTGAAAAAGATCATTTTGGCTTGGAAAAAGTAAAAGAAAGAATCCTCGAATACCTAGCAGTTTTAAAAATAAAAGGAAATATGAAATCTCCCATTCTTTGCTTTTATGGACCTCCAGGAGTTGGAAAAACATCTCTCGGAAAATCCATAGCAGAGGCTTTGGGAAGAAAATATGTTCGGATGTCTTTGGGAGGTTTACACGACGAAGCGGAAATTCGCGGACACCGAAAAACATACATTGGTGCTATGCCAGGACGCATTGTTCAGAACCTTAAGAAAACAGCTTCGGCAAATCCAGTATTTGTTTTAGATGAAGTAGATAAACTTGGGCGCAGCAACCATGGCGACCCATCTTCTGCCCTTCTTGAAGTTTTGGATCCAGAGCAAAATCATGCCTTTTATGACAATTATGTAGAAACTGAATTTGATCTTTCTCGAGTTCTATTTGTCGCTACAGCAAATAATCTCTCAATGGTGCAAGGCCCCTTACTCGATAGAATGGAAATAATCGAAGTAAATGGATATACCATTGAAGAAAAAATTCAAATTGCAAAGCGTCATTTACTTCCAAAACAAATTACAGATCATGGAATCACCAAAAAAGACATACTTGTTGAGGATAAAATTTGGGAGAAATTAATCGAAGAATACAGCAATGAGTCTGGTGTGAGAGGCTTGGATAAGCTGGCTGCTAAATTGGTTCGAAATAGAGCGAGACAAATTGCAATGGATGAAAAATTTACTGCAAAAATTTCTCAAGCGGATTTATTTACCTTTCTTGGAGCCGGTAGATCCCGCACAAAGTACGATAACAACGAAGTGGCAGGAGTTGTAACAGGTTTAGCTTGGACAAGCGTTGGTGGAGATATTCTCTTCATTGAATCAAGTATTACTAATGGAAAAGGGAAATTAACGCTTACAGGAAACTTAGGCGATGTAATGAAAGAATCTGCAGTAATTGCGCTTGAATTTTTAAAAGCACATAGCGCTTTCTTAGACCTAGACCAAGAAATATTTGAAA
>RFSL01000247.1 GCA_009923965.1 Flavobacteriia bacterium
CAACTTGTCTTACAACAGTATTTGAAGCAGAACTTATTTTTATGTAATATAAGCCTGATGCAAATGAGGAAAGATTTAATTTAAGTAGCGCATTTTCATACACATCAATGGTTTGAATTAACTTTCCTGTAATATCAACAAGAAAAATAGATTGTACTTCTTCGTTTGCAGAGCTCAAATCTATATTCAAAATATCAGAACTAGGATTCGGATAGATAGTTATTGCAGATAAATCATTTTCACTCAAACCAACACCAGAAGTAGTAATATTTACAGTATAATCTTCAACTTCTCCATAAGTACTTTGGCCGCAAGGAACTATTGCTCCATCCGTAGAAAAAGAAATACGAACACGCATTCTTACTGCAGAAGAAACTGCAGTAGTTGGAACAGTAAATGTAAAGACATTGCTCCAGCCAGTACCTACAAGTACATAGCCAACCTGTTCTCCAGCATCTGAAAAGTCTGAATCATTGTTGTAATCAATCCAAACTGCTATTTCATCATTTGTATAAACACTTCCTGGGGTTACTGTAATTGAATACTGATTTCCTTTAATCAGATTTGTGGATGTACTGACATAATTTGCATAACCACCAACAGAACAAGATGAAGTATTATTGATCGTGTTAAGTTGAACAATATTAATGTATTCAGCACAAGTTACGGAAGTAGCAGAACATGGTCCAGTAGAAGATGAGCATGGATTAGTAGATCCAGCTAAAGTTAATACTCCACTATTTGTTGGATCAAGCCATGGTTTTAATTGTTTTACACTTGTCGTTCCATTAGAAGTCCAGTGGTAAGAAATTTTACCATAATAATCTGGAGATGTCGGACTATTGCAAGTTGAGCTTCCACCTGTCAAAGTTCCAATTATATAACCTTGGCTATTATTAAAGAGTGGTGAACCTGAAGACCCACCTTCGGTAACACCATGCCCATTAGAATTTGATGACCAACTCTGTCGCCAATGAGATAATAACCCATTTCCATTCCAACCTGCAGAAACCGAAGTGCCTGAAAATGCAGATATTTTTTTTAAGTCTCCTGATGGATGATGTATCCCGACACCGCCTGTTGTAGCTGTGGTATTTGCATTCCAGCCATTCCAGTAAGCAGAAAAATTTGCAGATTTCAAATTATTAATAATAGTTGCTTCATTTGTGGAGGAGCCCAATTTTACAAGTAAAAAATCTGAACCAGAATCTCCTCCATTATCTCCGGAATCAGCAATTCTTAGACATCCAGTAATAAAATAATCATCTAAAGTGCCTGCTGTTGAAGGATTGGTACAAGACGGAGCCTCATACTTAAAATAAAACTTCCATTGTGTCATATTTGCCGTTGTAGCACTAACTCCACAATGCAATGCTGTTAAAAAATAAGGTTTGCAATCTTGACTTGTATTATTAATTAGTGAACCCGTACAAGAGCCAGCAAAGTTTCCTTCAATGATATAAATTTTAGCAACTCCTTTTTTTTCATCTTGCCATAAATCACCTACTGGCGAACAATTTACATTAATTTCACATGGATCAGACTCATTAATTTTTTGAAAATTTGGATTACCTGTAGAACGATAATTATATATTACACGGTCTAAAAAAAGTTCTGAACTTTGCGTGTATTTTGGTTCAATTAAGGTAAGTAGTAGCTCATCTCCAAAACAAAGCGCTGCATGCTGCCGAAAATGAGATTCTACATC
>RFSL01000248.1 GCA_009923965.1 Flavobacteriia bacterium
TACCATTCTAAAAATGTCTTATTAGCTGAAATCCAGTTATGTATTAACAACTGGAAAGACCCTCCACCGAAATCTAGAAAAACAATTCTAATTCAAAACGTGCTCCTGGTTTTGATTTAGATTTTTACATAGATGATTTAAAAATTCAACAAAATATTGGTACTAAAGAAGTAGAAAGCGTTACTAACTATACAGATGTTAGTTTTACAGTTACCGAACCATATGGTTTTTCATTTTTAACAAAATTAAGACAAGCACAAACAGCATTAGCAGCCGTTACCAATACTCCAAACTTTGATAAAGTACAAGATCCCGTTAGACAAATATATATATTGGGTATTAAATTTTTAGGATATGATCATGATGGTACTTTAATTGATCCAACAAAAATTCCTAGCGCAGACGGAGATCCACAAGGAAATGCATTTGGTCTTTATCAACGCTATTACGATATTTTAATTAGAACTGCAAAATTTAAAATTAGTGGTAAAGCAGTTACTTATAATATAGTTGCAGGAAATGCATCTAGTATTATAGGATTTAGTTCAAAATTTAGTACAATAGTTCAAGATGTTAATGTAACAGCAGATACGGTATATAATGCATTAATGGGCGGTGCAGGTGCAGGTCTTAAACCCGGTGAAAACCCCAATACTGCCCCTGCAACAGGCGGAATGATTGGGTTATTATCAAAATTAAATTATGACCAACAAAAATTAGTAGGGCAAGGTGTTTTAATACCAAGAGAATATACTGTAACATTTATAGGACCAAAAAGTGATGCTATTAAAAATGCAATCTTAGTTAGTCCAAATGATTTAGACAAGAGAAAAGTTCCAACTACTTCAATTACTAATACATCTCAGTCTAATGAAAAAGGATCAACTATTTCTACTATTCAATCCTCAGTAAGAACAATTAAAATACCACAAGGTATTAGTATAATTCAAGCAGTAAATGAAATTATCAAACAAAGTTCTTATATGGAGGCCGCACTAAGTGCGATTGCACAAACAAAATTAACTACAGACCCTAATACAAAATCAGTGATAAAGGGAGATTCTGGACCAGGGCTTGAAACTGATATAAGTTGGTTTAACATGCATGCCGAAGTTACAAATTTAGGTTGGGATGTTAATCAGGGTGATTACGTATATAAAATAAATTATATTATTCAACCATACTTAACACCAATTGTAGTTGCAGCAGCCGCTAAAGCAATACCGCAATATTACGGACCTCATAAACGATATGAATATTGGTATACTGGTAAAAATTCTGAAATTATAGGATATGAACAAAATATGGATTATGCCTATTATAATGTTACACTTAGTGGGTTTGGTGTTGACCCTTCCGGTGAAAATCAAGGAGGCGCCACTGATATACCCCTGAGTGTTGGACAGCCGCAAGGACAACCAGATCAAGGCAGAATAAATCAAGGCATGGAAGCACAGAATTCATATATGACTAGTTTGTTCTCTCCAAGAGATTTTGGTAACGCTAGAATTAAAATATTAGGTGATCCGGACTTTTTAATGCAACCTGCACCAAGTAGTATAAATGATTTATATAATCAATTTTACGGTACTGACAGATTTACTATAAATCCAAACGGTGGTCAAGTCTTTATTGAAATTAATTTTAAAGAACCACAAGATTATCATAACAATACTGGATTACTAAGTATTAATCAATCTATATACT
>RFSL01000249.1 GCA_009923965.1 Flavobacteriia bacterium
GCTATGTTTGTTTATTGGGGCTATAATCGAAGTTTTTATACTGACAGCAAAATAAGTTTTTTTGGTCCGGGATATGATTTTTCTTTGGCTGGAGTTCAAGCTACAGATCGCCCATCACCAGAATTTAAAACGTATGTAAATCCATCAACACTTACAGTTCCACAATTTAACGCCAGAATAGGCTTTAATTTTAAAAAAAAATGGGCGCTTTCTTTTGGTTATGACCACATGAAATACGTTATGGTTCATGGCCCAACGTATTTATTATCTGGAAAAATAAATCCCGGAATTGATCTTGCAACAAATTGGTCTGGAGTTTACAATGCAGAACCAGTAACTTTTGATGATTCAACCTTTCACTATGAAAATACGAATGGCATGAATTATATTCGTGCGGAAATTAGCCACATTGATAAATTAGTCCGTGCGAGTAATGCTTTTGCTATCTATTCTGTTTCAGGTCTTGGCGCTGGACTTGTTTTAAACTATAATGATTTCACCTTTGCTGGAGAAAAATCCATGACGACTTTGTCAATGTCCGGAGTTGGTGCTTCAGCGCATCTTGGCATCCGCTTTGAATTCTTTAGACATTTCTTTCTTCAGGCAAATAATAGCGTGGGATTTTTATACCAACATCGTGTAAAAACTCGTGGAAATGACCCATACGCATACGCACGACAATCTTTGGGGTATTTTCAAAGTGACATTGTACTTGGTGGAATTTTTTATCTTCGACCAAAAGATGATTGTAATACCTGTCCAAATTGGTAAAATAAAGGCATGAAATTTCTACTTGTAGGCTTAGGGAATCCCGGTTCTGAATACGAAGAAACCAGACACAACATCGGATTTAAGGTTGTTGATGAACTCGCCAAAGAACTAAAAGCAGATTTCTCGCTTAACAAAGCAGCGTTTAGAGCTGAAGGAAAATTCAAGGGGAAAAAGCTTGTTTTCATAAAGCCAATAACTTACATGAATCTATCTGGAAAAGCACTTAATTATTGGTTGCAAGCTGAGAAAATCCCGTTAGAAAATTTATTGGTAATTACTGATGATATTGCGCTTCCATTTGGCAAATTACGCATGAAAGCGAAAGGAAGTGACGGCGGACATAATGGTTTAAAAGACATCCAAGAAACATTGAAATCAGCTGAGTATGCTCGCTTGCGTTTCGGTGTTGGAAATGATTTTGCAAAAGGCCGGCAATCAGATTATGTGCTTGGGCAATGGACAAAAGACCAAGTAATAGAATTACCAGCCAGGATTTCTGTAGCTACAGAATTTATAAAAAGTTTTTGTGTTCAAGGCCTGGATTTAACAATGACTCACTGGAACGGAAAATAAGTAGGATTTATCTGTAAATAGTAATTCTGAATTTATTTTGACCTACAATTAGGATTAATGTGAAGTTCTTGCGCAAAATTTATTATTAATGCTATAATCACTACATTTGTTAATAAAATCAAGAGAAAAAATGAAACTACTCCTCTCACCATTAAAACTTCAAAATTTTATATTAATATTTTTCGTTTTATCTTATTTAACTTGCACATCTCAAATTAATTATAAAGTTACGGCTGAAGCAAAATCTTTGATGTGTCCTTATCTGTCTCCAAAATTTATGAGTCTTTTGGAAAAAGAAGGAGCTAAAAAAATGCTCAAACATGAGGATTATTCAATTACTTTTCAAATGGATAATGAG
>RFSL01000250.1 GCA_009923965.1 Flavobacteriia bacterium
CTTTTTTTAGATAAACTTCAGGCGGACGCACTTTTTGAAGATTTTATATCGAGCTTACCATTTCATCAAGGAACAATTAAACTTTTCGGTAAAACCCACTCTATTCCAAGACTCGAAGCTTTTTTTGCAAGTGAAAAACGTATTTATTCCTATTCTGGGGTTGACCTGCAAACCCATGATTTCACAAAAGAACTACTTGAATTAAAGGAGCAAATAGAAAAAATTTGTGGAGAAAAATTTAACTGTGTGCTTGTTAATCTTTACAGAAATGGTCAAGATTCAAATGGATGGCATGCAGACAATGAATTAGCATTAGGAAAAAATCCGATAATAGCATCTTTAAGTTTAGGGGCAACCCGGCGCTTTGATTTAAAGCACAACTTAACAAATGAAAAAATAAGTTATAATTTAACTCATGGTAGTTTACTAGTTATGAAAGGTTCTATTCAACACTATTGGAAACACCAAATTGCAAAGACTAAGAAAGTTAATGATCCAAGAATAAATTTAACCTTTCGTTACATTTATTAATTCTAATATCGAGTGTGCGCTTTCTTCCCACCAATCTAAATACTAATCAAATTCATAACGCGAACAATAATCTCAATTTGAGAAAGTAATCTATTTTCCTTTCTTTTTTTCTTGACAAAAAAAGAAACACCACGAAGTAGCAGCGAAGCTAAAAAAGTCAAGGCTCTGAATTTCTATTTTGTTCGCAACAAATCATAATTTTAGAATTACTTACAAATCGTCGCGAACAATTTTAACTCCTTTCTGAAACTGAAATTTTTCAAAAATGTTCTTGCAGAAATTTTAAAAATTAACAGTTTCATTTCAGTAGCGAAAACCATTAAATTCAAGGCCGAATAGTGTTCGCTAATATTCACTAAATAGTTCTCACTTCAAATGAATTCTTGATTGTTAATATTAAAATATTTTACTGGTGCGATTGTAAATACTCAATTCTAGTAAATCTAATGCTAACTTTACAAGATGTTAATTGAAATAGACGATAAAATTATATCCACAGAAATATTCTCAAAAAAATTTGTTTGTGACCTAAGTGCTTGCAAAGGAGCTTGCTGTATTGAGGGAGATGGAGGTGCGCCATTAAAGCTCGAAGAAGCAAGACAGATAGAAAAACATTTCGAGGCAATAAAACCGTTTATGGAAGTAAAAGGAATTGACGCGGTAGAAAAAAATGGGGTTTATTATTTGGATGCAGAGCAAGAACCAGCAACAAACTTGGTAAATAATAAAGAATGTGCTTTTGTTTATTTTGATTCCTCAAAAACTGCAAAATGCTCAATAGAGAAAGCCTTTCGGGAAGGTGTAATACCATTCAATAAACCAATTTCTTGTCATTTATATCCAATTCGCGTTAAGGAATTTGACGATTATAAAGCGCTTAATTTTGAGGAATGGAAAATTTGTGAGCCAGCATGCGCATGCGGAATTAAATTAGATGTTCCCGTTTACCGGTTTTTAAAAGAACCTTTAATTCGTGCTTTTGGTGAAAGGTTTTACGAAGAACTTCAAATTGTAGAAAGCGAACTTAATTACTGAAAAATAAAAATCCCTATCGCAAAGCAAGAGGGATTTCAGAAGGTTAATTTTTATTAATGTTCTTCTTCCCCTTTTGCTAAAGGTACATTTTGGGGAATAAAATCAACATCTGACCCTGGTTTTGAATA
>RFSL01000026.1 GCA_009923965.1 Flavobacteriia bacterium
TTGAACAAGCAAAAATTGCTGCCGAAAAATTAGGGGTGGCATTTCAACTTGCTAATTTCATAAGGGATGTTGGAGAGGATTTAGATCGTGGGCGAGTTTATTTGCCGGTAATGGAGTTGCAGTCTCATGGCGTAACGCGAGAGATGCTTGAGAATAAAGTGCTCACTCCTGAAATAAAGAATGCACTCAAGGATCAAATTGCTCGAGTTAGAAAGCTTCAGCAGGAAGCAGCTCCTGGCATCAATCTGCTTAATCCAGTTGCAAGAGAGTGCATTAAAGCTGCCAGTGAGTTGTACTGCGGCATCGTTGATGAGGTGGAAAAAATTGAGTACCAAATATTTGATAAACGTGCCAAAACTTCACTTTATCGCCGAATGAAAGTTGCAGCACCAGCACTTGTTAGAGCTAAGTTATTTAAGTAATTACTTCTTTTGGATACCTTTTTTACCCCAGAAGACCCACATATTCATCACACAAAGTATCAGAGCAAAACCAAATAAGAGATCTTCGGCAGGGGCAGATGCAATACGAACTCCTAAAATCGCATCTGGGCTATACATAACTATCTCTCGTGAAGTAAGCCACCAATTTGTAATCAACTGAAAAGGCAGAATTATCGCGTAGCTGGTCCAGAAAACTGATTTAGTAAGCAACCTACCCTTAATTAAGTAGAGGTCGAAAATAATTGAAAAGGTAAAGGCTGCAAATGCAATCTCGGTATACGCCATTACTCATCCCCTACTGGCCAGTGTTTTTTAACTGTTCTAACTGCCTCAATTGTCATGATTGCAGCTAAAGGGACAACTATGAAAAATAAAAATTCTTCAAGCGGGATATCAAAGGGTCCGACTACACCAATCATCTGTTTCTCATCAAAAAACCAGTGTCCTTTTTCGATCGCATACGCATCCCAGATTAGAAAGAAAATTGAAACCGGCAGAATGCTTAAAACTACTCGCTTAAATCTCCTTAAAACTCCAATTTTAAGAACCACTTCTAACCAAAAGGATCCAATCATTGTGAAGAGGATCATGGCTAGATATCCAAATTTAAGCACCTGCTAACTATAGACAATTTCTTTATAGGATAAGATGAAAACCACGGGAGCTAAGAAATTTAGCTGAGAGGGCTTGAGACTCAAGCCGACCGATGACCAGTTCGGTAATGCGAATTGGGAGGGAGATCAGTATGTCTATTCTTGAATTTTTTGCTTTCAGTACAGCACTTATTGGAGTGGTACTCGGTGTTTTAGGTCCACGTTTTACCTGGCCATGGTGGGGCCTAAGTAGTTTTCTCTATGCAATATTTTTTTACCAATCTGAATATTATGCAAGTGCTGCACTTCAATTTATTTTTATTGCAGGGGGCATTTGGGGATGGTTTGGCTGGGGACCTAAAGGTGCCAAACCAGGAAAACTGAAAAGCAGAGAGCGTTTAGTTTTATTTGTTTTGTTAATTATCGGTTCATTCTCTTTATGGCCAGTGCTAACAAATATTGGTGCAACCTCTACCGCTATCGAATCTTTCGGATTTGTAGGAAGCGTGCTGGCTCAATTATTAATGGTTTGGCAAAAATTTGAAGCCTGGTCAGTGTGGGTAATCGTCGATGCGGCATACACCTACCAATACTTTAAAGGTGATTTAGTTCTAACCGGCATTTTGTATCTTTTGTTTACAGCAATAGCTATCTGGGGGTGGATTCGCTGGGGTCGGGAATCAGATAAAAATGCAAGAGGTTAGCTATCACGATTTACTTCAGCATATTTTAGACAAGGGAGCAAAAAAAGAAGATCGAACAGGTACTGGGACAATTTCAGTTTTTGGATACCAAATGCGCTTTGATTTAAACGAGGGATTTCCCTGTTTAACAACTAAAAAAGTGCACATGAGGTCTATTATTCACGAGTTACTTTGGTTTTTAAAGGGAGAAACAAATATCCAGTATTTAAAAGAGAACAATGTTTCAATTTGGGATGAGTGGGCAGATAAAAATGGAAATTTAGGACCGGTATATGGTTCTCAGTGGCGTTCATGGCCTTGTGCAGACGGTCGGCAAGTTGACCAAATAACTAAAATTATCGATCAGTTAAAAAACAATCCGGATTCAAGACGCATAATCGTTTCTGCTTGGAATGTTGCCGAAATTGAGAATATGGCGCTTCCTCCTTGTCATGCTTTTTTTCAATTTTATGTTGCAGATGGGAAATTGAGTTGTCAGTTATACCAAAGAAGTGCTGATACATTTTTGGGTGTTCCTTTTAATATTGCTTCATATGCCTTATTGACCTTAATGGTTGCTCAGGTTTGTAATTTAAAGCCCGGCGACTTTATTCATACTTTGGGAGATGCTCACTTGTATTCAAATCATATCGAGCAGGCAAATTTACAATTGGCACGAGATTTTAGACCGCTTCCAAAAATGAAAATAAATCCTGAAGTCAAAGATATTTTTGAATTCAAATACGAGGATTTTGAATTAGAAAATTATGATCCTCATCCACACATTAAAGCGGCAGTAGCCATTTAAAATGAAAGTTTCATTAATTGTTGCTATTGATTTAGAAGGTGGAATTGGAAAAAACAATGACCTTATGTGGCATTTGCCCTCAGACATGAAGTTTTTCAAGGAAACAACTAAAAATCAAATTGTAGTAATGGGAAGAAAAAATTTTGATTCTATCCCTGAAAAATACCGTCCTCTTCCAAACCGTTTGAATGTTATTCTGACACGCAATAAAAATTTTACTGCTGATAATTGCCTTGTTTTTCATTCTTTTGAAACCTGCTTAGAACATTTTAAAAATGAAGTCGACAAAACTATTTTTATAATTGGTGGTGGTGAAATTTACAGTATGGCTTTAACATCAACTATTTTAAAAGAAATGTTTATTACGCATATTGATGGTATATTTGGTGCAGATACCTTTTTTCCGGAGTTTGATGCTTTAAATTGGTCTAAAACAGAAATTGGTTACCAAGAAAAAAATGAAGTTCATTCTAATTCCTTTCGAATTTTTCATTACTCAAGAATTGAAGATTGAAAATTAATTCTATTGAGGAAAGGGACCAATGTATCTGATGCAGGGATTTAATCCAACAAAACATTTATCTTGAATGTCAAAACTGACTGGTTTTTTTGAATCAATTGGAATAATAAAGTCAGCTTGATTTTGCCAGAGAATTATTTCTTTATCTTCAATTACAGTATAAAATTTCCCTAGTTCTTTTGTGTATTTTTTGCGAAGTTCATCAAGACTTATTGTTTTATCTAATCGATAAATTTCACAGCTCACATTCTTTGGTATTTTACCTTTCCAATTTCCATTTTTGTCAAGCGAGATAATTTTATCTGAAGCTGTTTCACCTTTAAAATACAATTTAAATTTTTCGTCTGAAAAAGGAGTTTTTAAACCTCTTGACATTTCTTCAGTTGGTTTTGCACCTCCGCAATAGGGTTTCCATTTCTCAACATGTATGGCTAATTTTTGGCTATTACAAGAGCTAAAAAATAGAAGAATTGCTATGAATTGAATTGATTTCATATGTATTATTTGCGGAGTAATTGCAGTGCTTTTTCTCTCGCATTTTGGTCGGAGTTAACGTAATCTTGGTAGCTAGGATTTAAAATATTCTTTGTCTCATTTACAACCGTTTCATTGAGCTCGCCAATTTCCAAGAAGCTAATTTTTTTATTTAAAAATGCGTCTACCGCAACTTCATTTGCGGCATTTAATGCGCATGCACTTGTCCCTAACTCATCCATAACACGATAAGCAAGATCTAAGTTTTTAAAAACCTCACGATTTGGTGCTTCAAAAGTTAAGTTGGGATAATCCATAAAATTAAAGCGCGGAAAATTAGTCGCTAAACGATTTGGGTAACTCAAGGCATATTGAATTGGTAGTTTCATGTCAGGCAAGCCCATTTGAGCCTTCATACTTCCATCTTGGAATTGAATTAACGAATGTACAATCGATTGCGGGTGAACGATTACGTCAATTTGCTCTGGCTTTAAATTAAAAAGCCATTTAGCCTCAATAACCTCTAATCCTTTGTTCATTAATGAAGCAGAATCAATTGTTATTTTAGCTCCCATTGACCAGTTTGGGTGTTTTAGAGCTTGTTCTAAAGTTACTTTTTGTAAGTCCGAAATCGAAAATCCTCGAAAAGGACCACCTGAAGCCGTCAAATATATTTTTTCTATTGGATTATGAAACTCGCCAACTAGGCATTGAAAAATAGCTGAATGCTCAGAATCTACGGGGTAAATATTTACACCTTTTTCTTTTGCTAATTTTGTAATAAATTCTCCGGCTACAACTAAAGTTTCTTTATTTGCTAAAGCAATGGTTTTTCCCGCTTCGATAGCATGAATTGTTGGTTTTAATCCAGCGTAACCTACGAGTGCCGTAAGAACTGTATGCACATTTGTTGCTTCAACAACTTGACACAATGCGTCTTCTCCACAATAAACATGAATATTTTCTCCCCAAAGAGCATCTTTTACTTTTTGGTAGGAATCCTCATCACCAATAACAACTGTATTAGGCTGATATTTTTTTGCTTGCTCAATTAATAAGTCTGCATTTTTTCCTGCAGTAAGAACTTGTAAGTCAAAATAATCAGGGCGATTTTCTATCACCTCTAATGCTTGCGTTCCGATAGACCCTGTTGAACCAAGAATGGCAATCCCAATTTTTTCAGACATAACACAAAAGTAACATTTTGAAAAATGAATTACTTGAATTCACTCAGAAATTAGAAAAAAATCATTCGATACAAGAAGCAACTTCATCCCAGGCTCTAACGCTAAATGTATTATTACTCCAAACTTTATTTAGTTTTCCTTTTCGAACTAAAATAAAGGATGGGAAATGCCCCTGAATACTCTGTAATAAGGGGATACTATTTTTCATAGTTCTACAGCTTGCAAAACCATTCAACATGCGCGCATATCTAATAGAGTCTTGCTTGGTTCCGTTTACAATTAAATATTCGGCTTTGATTTTTTTATTCTTTTCATGAATAAGTTTTATTGTTTCTTGAGATTGAATACAGTAAGGGCAATCAGCCAAGGCAATAATTAATAAATCTTTGTTCTTTGGTAAGTCTAAGTTATTTTTAATATTAATTCCCTCATTAGATATTTCGCCTTCAAAAATAGGATGAATTGCAAAATAAATTCCAAATGGCAATATAGTAATTAGCGTAATAAATAGGATGCGTATAATTTTAGATGCAGAAATATGCCTGTAAAGCAGTTTTGAAAAAAATAATCCAAGAAAAACAATAAGAAAATAAGGTAAAAACTTACTTGCAGTGAATGAAAGCCCAATATAATTCAGTAATTCCTCCATTTCTGAAATTATTCCACCGTTACAGATTTTGCTAAATTTCTTGGTTGATCTACATTGCAACCGCGCATCACTGCGATGTGATATGAAATAAGTTGAAATGGAATTGTTGCAAGAATAGGAACAAAAAACTCATGAGATTTTGGAATTTCAATCCGGTAATCAGCAATTTCATTTAACTGTTCATCTCCCTCTGTTACAATTGCTATAATTTTTCCTTTTCTGGCTTTTACTTCTTGAATATTTGATACAACTTTCTCATAGGAATTTCCCTGAGTTGCAATTACAAAAATCGGCATGTTCTCATCAATCAAGGCAATAGGTCCATGCTTCATTTCTGCGGCAGGATATCCTTCTGCATGAATGTATGAAATCTCTTTTAATTTCAATGCACCCTCAAGAGCAACTGGAAATAAACTTCCTCTTCCTAAATAAAGTGAATTTGTTACATCTTTAAATTCTAAGGCAATTTTCTCAATATGAGCATTATTTTCTAAGACGCGCTGTACTTTTTCAGGAATAGCTTCCAATTCAGCTATTAATATTCGGAATTCTGATTCACTAATTGTTCCTTTTTTATGCGCTAACGAAAGAGCAAGTAGACTTAAAATAGTTACTTGGGCAGTAAATGCTTTCGTAGATGCAACTCCAATTTCAGGTCCAGCATGCGTGTAGGAACCTCCATCTGTCAATCTAGAAATTGAAGAGCCAACAACATTACAGATTCCTAAAATAGTTGCTCCTTTAGATTTTGCTAACTCAAGAGCCGCTAAAGTATCTGCTGTTTCTCCAGATTGAGAGATTGCAATAACGACATCTTCTTCACTAATAATAGGATTACGGTAGCGGAATTCGCTAGCATATTCTACTTCCACATTTATACGAGCTAATTCTTCAATTAAGTACTCACCAACAAGCCCTGCATGCCATGATGTTCCACAAGCGACAATAACAAGACGTTTTGCTTGAATCATCTTTTGTTCATACTCTTTTAAGCCTCCTAATGAAACCCAACCTTCTTGAGAATTTAATCTTCCACGGAAACAATCATGAATAGAGCGAGGCTGTTCGTGAATTTCCTTCAGCATAAAATGGTCGTAGCCACCTTTTTCTAGGGCTTCTAACTCAAGTTCTAGCTCTTGAATGTAGGGTGTTTTTTCTTGGTCGGAGATGTTGTATATTTTTAATTCCTCACCTAGCTTAATAACCGCTATTTCCTCATCTTCTAAATACACAACTTGTTTTGTATATTCTACAATTGGAGTGGCATCTGATGCTAAATAAAAATCTCCATTTTCTCCAATACCTACTACAAGCGGGCTACTCTTTCGAGCGGCAACCATTTGACCGGGAAAGTTTTTTGAAATAGCTACAATTGCATAGGCCCCCACCACGTTTAAAAGTGCTAAACGTAAGGCTTCTCCAAACCACACATTTTCTTTCTTGCTAATGAAATCAACTAAATGAACAAGTACTTCCGTATCTGTTTCGCTTTTAAACAAATAGCCTTGTCTTATTAACTCTTGCTTTAAAGAATTGTAGTTTTCAATTATTCCATTATGGATAAGTGCTATTGAGCCATCCATAGAAACATGGGGATGAGCATTCGTGTCAGTTGGTGCTCCGTGTGTAGCCCAACGAGTGTGACCTATGCCTGAAGTCCCATTATGGTCTTGGTGAAGCATAAACTCCTCTAAATTGCTAACCTTTCCGGCTTTTTTAAATACGTTTAGTTGATCTTGGTTTATTAAAGCAATACCTGCGCTATCATATCCTCGATATTCTAAACGCTTTAACCCTTTCAGAACAATAGGAAAAGCTTGTTTTTCCCCAATATATGCTACTATACCACACATAGTTTAGAAGGTTGAATAAGTTACAATTAATTGTGGTTTCTTCTTGTTAGAAGTATTTTTACCATTGAAAATAATTCTTTCTGCAGAATTAATAAAATATCGAGGAGAGATAACAAGCCCCATATTATCTATACTACCTTTTAATACTGCTTGAATGTAATCGCGCACATCAATGCGAAAGTGTTTTTCGTACTCTTCAAACCCACCATATGTTCCTAAACTTGTGTAGTACTGATCTGTACTTTTTAATTTTGCTGCCACAGATATACTGACACCAGGTACAAAGCGATAACCTGTTTGAAATTGAATTGGAAGGGTGAGACTGGCTTTATGAATAATTGTGTTTGCTGGTAGACTATTAATATGTTTTATTTTTACAACTGCCCTGTGCTTAAATGCTTGAGCATAAAATTCGTTTTGCCCTAATGATGGATTTTGCAAAATAGCTGAAATGCTCGTCCCAGAATTATTTATTTCTAAATGCGTGAAATCTGCACAAGATGAATTGATTAAAAGATCAAAGGTCTTATTAATACCAGCTAATTTAAAGTACATTGTAAGTTTTGAGGCCGCATCATTCAAATTAAAATAGAATGCTGCACCTTGACCACTTGCTTGAGTGGGATTATTTGTTTTGACATAAAACCCTTTAAAAAAAGCCATAAATGCCTCATTTGTTAAAAAGGCAGTTCCATTATTAGCTTCTAAAACCAGATTTTTAGCAAAATTTGTATCCAGCTGAATTCTTAATTGTGCATCCAAGGAATCTCCTCCAACTATTGAAGTTTGATTTGGCTTTGGTGTAATTGTCCCCATTCCAATTCGAACTAAATTAGATGATTTTACATTTTTAGTTGAGAATGAATAATAATTAGAGTCGATAGAAAGGTCTTCATCTAACTCATAAATCTCAAAGGTTTGAGCACTTAAGTCACCATAATATCCAACATACTTTAATGCGAGAACAAATGAATCCATGACAATTTGACTAGGATCACCAAAGACAGGGTTTAAACTCCCCAAACGAAATTGTGTGTAAAAAGAAGCATTAAATCCTCCAAACTTTGGATCTTTGTAACTTCCTAAAACAGTATTTGGTGGATTTGAAGTAATTATTGAATCTTCTGCAATAGTATATGTTTCTATTTCAAAGGTATCTGTTGTTATTCCATTGAGATAATCATCAGGATTTAAAACTCCTTTCCCTATAAGCGTATCTTTTTTTTTACATGCAGAAATGAGTAGTGTTGCAAGAATAAAAATAAAGAAAAAGAATTTTTTGTAAGACAACATAAAGCTTTAAGCTAAAACATTTTCAATAACTTTATCAAAAAATAAGGATAATTCTTTTGCTTGATTTTCTTCATTTGAAAATCCTATTTTGTGGCAGTCTGAAGTATCATAAAGTGTTTGTAAATCTTCCTCTAAGTTTTCTACCGCAATAGTTACTCCATCACAATGGTCAGTGATAATTTTAGATACGTTTATGAAACTTGTATCTTTAAAGTTGTCTGCAAGATCTTTAGGAAACCCTTCAAAAAGCAATTTCTCAGAAAATCTTTTGTCCCAAGGAGCATCAAATTTATCATTGTAAAAACTGTAAACCACTTTTGTATCCTTAAAATGAGGGTCCTTGTTATATATGTGTTTTATGTAAAGCGCCATTATTCCTGTCATCCAACCGTGGCAGTGAATAATATCGGGTTGCCAACCTAATTTTTTTACTGTTTCTAAAACTCCACGACAGAAAAACATTGATTTTTCATCATTATCAGGATGGCATTTTCCTTTTTCGTCTTGTAAATTCGTTTTTCTTTTAAAGTATTCATCATTATCTATAAAATACACCTGCATTCTTGCTGCAGAAACCGATGCAACTTTTATGATTAATGGATGATCATTGTCGTCAATGCAAATATTTAAGCCAGAAAGTCTTATAACTTCATGTAATTGATGTCGACGCTCATTAATAGAACCAAATCTTGGAGTAAAAACACGTA
>RFSL01000251.1 GCA_009923965.1 Flavobacteriia bacterium
AAATCATTAAAAGGATTTGGTGTAGATAATTTACCAGATGCTATTATCGCGGCTGGAGCAATTTTTCATTATTTAAATGAGAATCAACATCAAAAATTGGGACATATCAGTTCCATTTCGCGCATAGAAGAAGAGCGCTACGTTTGGTTGGATCGCTTTACAATTCGCAATTTGGAACTCATTACCTCATCCAATGAAAATGCGATAACACTTGCAGATATTTTAGATAAAACATTGACCCCAATGGGCGGGAGACTCATGAAACGTTGGATGGTGCTACCTTTAAAAGACCAAAAACCAATTGAAGAACGCCTAGATGTCGTAGAATATTTAGTCGCAAATGAACAAATATCTTTTGAACTTGGAAAGCATTTACGTGAAATAGGGGATTTAGAACGCTTGATTTCAAAAGTTGCTGTGGGAAAGGTAAATCCACGGGAAGTGATGCACTTGCGAAGGACACTCCTACAAATTCCATTAATCCAAAAAATAGTAAGTGACGGAGCGCCTGCCTCCTTGCAAAAAATGATGGAACAGGTTCATTCCTGTGAATCATTAATAAAGTTAATTGGCGAAACATTGGTAGATGAGCCAGCAGGACAGATTGGAAAAGGAATGGTAATTCGGCAAGGTTGTCATAATGAGTTGGATGAATTGAGAGAGATTTCTTTTAAAGGAAAAGATTATCTCGAAAACTTGCAAAATAGTGAAGCAAAGCGAACTGGAATTCCAAGTTTAAAAATTTCTTTCAATAATGTTTTCGGATATTATATTGAAGTCCGAAATACACACAAAGACAAGGTCCCAGAAGACTGGATTCGCAAGCAAACCTTGGTAAATGCGGAACGATATATCACGGAAGAACTGAAAGAGTATGAAAGCAAAATCCTCGGCGCCGAAGAAAAAATGCTGGTCATTGAATTACAACTTTTTCAAGAACTTGTAGTAGGAATGGCGGATTACATCCACCCAATTCAGTACAATGCACTTATCGTAGCTCGTTTAGATTGCCTTTTTTCCTTTTCAACCATTGCACAAGCCAACAACTATAAGCGCCCAGAAATTAACAATGGTTTTATTCTCGACATTAAAAATGGAAGGCATCCTGTTATTGAAAAACGACTTGCGCATGGTGAAGAATACATTGCAAATGATATTTTTCTCGACAATGAAACGCAGCAAATGATTATGATTACCGGTCCGAATATGAGCGGAAAAAGTGCGATTTTACGACAAACTGCTTTGATTATACTGATGGCACAAATGGGGTCTTTCGTTCCTGCAGATAGCGCAAAAATTGGACTCGTAGATAAAGTTTTCACCCGCGTTGGTGCATCGGATAATATCTCCTCTGGCGAATCTACTTTTATGGTAGAAATGAACGAAACCGCAAGTATTCTGAACAATATTTCTGCTCGGAGTTTGATTTTATTGGATGAAATTGGTAGAGGTACTAGCACCTATGATGGAATTTCTATCGCTTGGGCAATTGCGGAATATTTACACGAGAATCCAAAGGCAAAATGTAAAACCTTGTTTGCAACGCATTACCATGAATTAAATGAAATGCAAAAACAATTTTCGCGCATTCACAACTTTAATGTTTCGGTGAAAGAAATGGGAGAAAAAGTTCTGTTTTTAAGGAAATTAGTAGCCGGCGGAAGTGCGCATTCATTTGGAATT
>RFSL01000252.1 GCA_009923965.1 Flavobacteriia bacterium
AGAGCAAGTTTCATTAGATTTATTTTATAAATTTTTTGAAGAAGCAAAAGAATATGAGTTGATTCATTTTTGTGAATTTGAACCTGATGAGGATTGATAACAGAAAATATGTCTTCATATCTCTTGACATGGAATCCCAAAAAAGGCAAATGGTCTAACTTTGCACATGGCATATTACAAACAAAAGAATCTTCTTATCATTTAGAAGAATGGAGTTGTGGGAATACGAAATCAATAGCAATTGGAGATCGTATTTTTCTAATGAGAGTAAGTCATTCAGATAGTGGAATCGTAGGGTTTGGATTTTCTACAACTATCCCTTTCATCCATCCGCATTGGCAAGAAGATAAAGCTGCATTGGGTAAAACCGCAACAAGCATTACTGTCGCTTTTACAAAAATATCTGATATATCCCTCATATCAGTCGATGAATTAAAAAATAAGTTTCCTAGTTTTCTATGGACGCCACAAAAAAGTGGCAGTCGCATACCTTTAGAAATTGAAAGTTATTTGGTTTCTAGATTATCTTTTGACACAACTGATTCAGCTTCCGAAAGAACAAAGCAGCAACTCTATAAGGAAGGTTCAATTAGACACATCACAGTAAAAAATTACGAACGAAATGGTCTAGCTAGGAAAAAGTGTATTGAACATTACGGCGTACGATGTTTTATTTGTAATTTTTCTTTTGATGAGCAATATGAAGGTTTGATGCCTGAAGGTTATATTGAGGTACATCATTTAAAACCAATCTCTTCATATGACGAAGAGCATTACATAGATCCAATTGATGACCTTCGTCCTCTATGCGCTAACTGTCATCGTATGGTTCACTTGAATAAGAGCAATAACTCTATTGATGAACTTTCTAAAAATTTTGATGAAAAACACCCATCAATAACAAAAGTAAAAAAAATTAAAGATAACAATTCGCACAGAGATTTAATTTTTGCAGCATTAGCCTCAAATATGTGCATCACAAAAGATGAGTTAAGAGATTTTATAAAAGCGCGAAGTCTTTATTCTGAAGAAGAATTTCTTACAGCATATAAAGAAATTATTGATGCCTACAGCAAGTGAAATCAAGTTACGGATGATGAAATCTAAATTGTTAAAACTGCAAGCGAAGCAATTACGAAACCTAGAATACTATTTCCTTTCCCCATACACCCAACTACCAACTGTCGTGTTAATCGACTCCTCTTGTCCACGCCAACCCGTAAACTCCCCTGTCAAGTTGGCAATTCAAATAACATATTCAATCAAACTTTATGCCCCATTTGCGGCGAATCTAACGAGTGTGCTCAGGAGATTGCCGGAGTCACTGGAATGCCTCCTGAGGCCTGTTAGTGCATGTCTGCGACCTTCTCTGCAGAACCTCTAGATCGAGTGCCTGAAGAGGTTCAAAACAAGGCTTGTATCTCCGAGAAGTGCGTTTCTGAATTTAAGAATAATTAACCATTTGAAAATCCACCCAATGCGACCTCCAAGGATGAAAGTCTTACAAATTTATTTAAGTTTATTAAAAACCATATAAAAGCAAATTCATTAGAATTTAGATGTTCAATAGTTCATTATTCTGGAGGTAAATTTAAATGAAATTTTTTTTAATTATTTTTATATTCTTTACATCAAGTCAATGCTTTGCCCAGCGAGGATGTGACAATATTGAAATACAAA
>RFSL01000253.1 GCA_009923965.1 Flavobacteriia bacterium
AAGGCTTGTTTCGCCTGCCGGAAACCTTCCTTTAAGCGAAAGCGGTGGTAGCGTTCAAAAATTTGATGATCAGTATAACAGACTAATTTCATGCTTGGAGAAATAAATCCCTCTTGCAAAGCCAAGTGCATAGGAGAAAAAGAAATATCTCCACCAATGTCTTCAAATATTTGAAACAAGCGTTCTATCTGACGAGGTTGATTTGAAAAAATTAAATTCTCAAAATTATTTTCTTGTCGCGACAGCAAATCAGTTTTTAATAAATCAAAGTTTTTATTGAAATTAGGTTGAGGTGTAAAATCAAAATGAATAATATCTTCAGTTTTAAAATAAAAATCAGACCCCCATTCAATTGTCTTATAATTTTCCAGACTTTGTTTTAATTCACTTTCATTCAAATAGCGATTTGAAGGAATTGTATGCTTTACAGTGTCTCCTAGTTTGTCGAAAATCGCCTCTGCTTTAGCATATTCTCTCGAAATAATTTGTGCCAAACGTTCGTGTGAACTTAGCCATAGGATTGCTGATTGTCCAATAAATTCAAAGAAAGAACCAATTCCTTCCAATGAAATTTGCCCTTGAATATTTGGAATTACGTTGAAGAAGGAGTGAGATTTTAGTGACAATTGTGTTGCAGCATCAAAGGTTCTTATGGTTTCTATTTCGTCTCCAAAAAACTCAATTCTGAAAGGAGAATCATTCGCATATGAAAATACATCAACAAGTCCACCTCGAATAGAAAACTGCCCAGGCTCATAGACAAAATCAACCCGATCAAAATGGTATTCTAAAAGTAATTCATTAATAAAATCAATGGAGTAGTTCATTCCAACTTCCAGTCGTAAAGTATTATCTAGTAATTTTTTCTTAGTTGGAACTTTTTCAAAAAGAGCTTCAGGATAGGTTATAATCCACGTATTAAATCCACTTGCAACACGCTCTAAAATTTCTGCCCGATGCACCACATTTGCATTATCTGTTTCTTCAAATTGATAAGGTACTTGACACGATGAGGGATAAAATAAAATGCGTTTGTCTTCAGGATATATTCCTTCTAAATCGTTTAAAAAATAAGCTGCTTCTTCCTTATCATTTAAAATAAAAACATGGTGGCCGGGTGTTTGTTCTGCCACAGCAATAGCAGAAATGCTCCTTGAAGAGCCAACGTGTCCTTTCCAATGGATGTGCGAATTTGGACGACTTAATACTTTTGCCGTTTGATCAATTTGAGGAAATTCTCTAAATAATTTGAGGAAATTTTTAAGTTCCATTGTTTGGCGCAAAAATACCGATTCTTTTTCTTTTGAAGTACTGAATTAAAGAAAGTGAAGGAAATATAAATTATGAAGAAGTAGAAATCCCAATTTCAAGTGCCTGACCGAAGTGAAAACAATCTTCATAGCTTGTATAAAGAGGAACAGGAGCAAGTCGAATAACATTTGGTTCTCTCCAATCTGCAAGAACTCCAAGCGCACAAATTCGTTTAAATAATTCAATCCCTTGTCCCATTACTTTAATAGAAAGTTGACTGCCACGCTGTTTTTTATCCCTCGGAGTAATCAGTTCAAAACTGCATTTATCTCTGTGTTTTTCTGAAATACTGTCAATCACAAATTCTAAATAGGAAGTAATTAAATCTCGTTTTTCACCAATATTATCC
>RFSL01000254.1 GCA_009923965.1 Flavobacteriia bacterium
AAAAAATACCAGTTTCTATTGTTTATAAAAAAGGAATCGACTTAAAAACAGCACCTTGTTTGCTTTATGGCTATGGATCTTACGGATATACAATTCCTGATGGGTTCAGTGCTTTAAGAATCAGTTTATTAAACAGAGGATTTGTCTTTGCTTCCGCGCATATTAGAGGGAGTAAATACATGGGGGAAACTTGGTATGAAGACGGAAAACTCCAGAAAAAGATGAATACTTTTACAGATTTCATCAATGTTGCCGAATTTATCGGACATATGGGTTATTGTGATAAAGAAAAAATTTATGCTCAAGGCGGAAGTGCAGGCGGTTTATTAATGGGCGCAATTGTAAATCTTGCTCCTTATTTATGGAAAGGAATTGTTTCCCAAGTGCCATTTGTAGATGTCGTAACTACAATGTTGGATGAATCTATTCCATTGACAACTGGTGAATTTGAAGAATGGGGAAATCCAAATGACCCAGAAGCATATTATTACATGTTGAAGTATTCTCCTTACGATAATATTCATAAAATGGACTATCCTGCAATGTTCGTGACAACTGGCTATCATGATTCTCAAGTTCAGTATTGGGAACCAATGAAATATGTTGCAAAATTGAGAGGATACAAAACTTCGGCAAATCCATTGATTTTTGATTGCAATATGGATGCTGGTCATGGCGGAGGTTCAGGAAGGTCAAATGAACGCTTAGAAGTTGCGAAAGTTTATGCTTTTATTTTGGGACTTGAAGGCATTATTAAATAGTCTCTTTGTTACTGTTTTCGTCTTTTCTTTTTTAGGACAAAAAGAACCTTTAAAAATAGACGATTTCAGAGATTCATTAGTTTTATATACCGATGTTGGTTTTAGTACAGCACCATTTCAAATTTCCTACCCTTATCCTACTGGTTTTTCTAAAATACAGTATAAGAATAACTTTAGAACTATAATCGGTATTGGTTTTGCATATAAATGGCTATCCTTTAGAATTGGTCTGCCACTTCAAGATCGGATTAAATCAGATGTACTCTATGGAAAAACCAAACAGCTTAATTTTAACGCTGATTATTCTTTTAAGAAGTATTACATTGATCTTGAATTTCGATCATTAGTTGGTTATGCGATAAAAGACGCATATAAATGGGATAGCACCTTAAGCAGCGAAACGCCCAACAAGATTCTACCAAATGCAAGCGCTTTAAATTTTGGATTAAATGGTTATTATTTTCACAATAAACAATTCAAGATGCCTGCATTAATTGGAAGAAGGTCTCATTATAATGGCGAAGTACGATCTTTGTCTTTAAGGTTGTCTTTAAATGTTTTTGGGATTGATAATGATCATGTTTCCTTCACACCAATTCCACTTCAATTACAAAATAATTCAATAACTAGAATTTCTCGTTTGGAATCTTTTGAAATAGGATTAATTCCCGGTTACGTATACGTCAATAGAATTAAAAATTGGCAATTTTCAGGTATAATGGGGGTAGGTGGTGTAATTCAAGCAAAATATTACTCTCATGATGGAATTTCACGTGGGTTTTTAGGCTTAGCTCCTCGTTTTGATGTACATCTTGCAGGTGGATATTCTTGTAAATCATTTTTCGTGTTTGTACTGACTGATTTTGATAATAAATCTTTGGCTTTCTAT
>RFSL01000255.1 GCA_009923965.1 Flavobacteriia bacterium
GGATTTTTGCCAATATTCTACTATAAGATAGATTTCAAAGCAAAGGCAAGAGAATAGTGAAAAATACAGATCTTGGTATTTTAATAGCAAAAAAGAACTATTCTGAAAGCAGTTTAATTCTAACCTTCTATACTGAGCTCAATGGACTGTCAAGCTTTATCTTCAAGGGAGCACGGAAAAAGAAACTAGCTATTTTTCATCTTGGTATTTATGAGCTTACTTTTTTTAAGCGAGCGGAAAGTGAGCTTGGGATTATTAACGCAATGGATTTAGCACTTCCTCTTTCTGAAATTTATTCTAATCCACAAAAAACTATTCTCTGTTTTTTTATAGCTGATGTATTAAAACAAACCTTAAAAGTTGAGGGTGGAGATGCATTAATCTTTAAATTTCTTCGTGAAAAGATTTGCTTATTAGATGTCAAAACAGATTTATACACATTTCCTTTGGAATTTTTAACAGGTTTAATTGTTAATTTAGGTTATCTACCACACTTTGAAGAAGCTAATGCCTCTTATTTTGACTTGCAAAAAGGAGTTTTTACAGCTATAGAATCTCCCTATTCTTATTTTGTAGACGAGCAAACAGCCGAACAATTAAAAACATATTTTGAAGGGTACTACGAACAGACTTTTGAGAAAGAAACTACGAAAAAATCATTGCAGCTATTGATTGACTATTACCAAATTCATATTCCAAATTTCCGAATAGATGTTTCCTTAGGTATAATAAAAGACACCTTGTACTCTTTTGCATAAAGAGTTGGTTTTTGTGCTATTTTGTTCTTGTTATTATGTAATTTTGTTTTTTTATTACCAATAAAATAATTTTATTATGACTAAAAAACTACTTTTTATATTAGCCCTAACATTTGCTGTTTCGGTAAAGGCACAAAACATCCCAAATGCGGGTTTTGAAAGCTGGACGCCAGGTTTTGGCTATGAAGATCCAAATTCATGGGGGACTTTAAATGCAGCATCTATTTTAGGTATGCCTATTTCTGTAACTAAATCAACAGAGCGTCATGGAGGGGCATTTTCTGCAAAAGTGGAAACTATGTCAACTATTGATAGTACTGGACAAGAAACCCCAAGTCCAGGATTTATGTTTATCGGATCAGTTAATATATTGCAGCAAACAGGTGTTTTGGGAACTTCCTTTACTGCAAGACCTGATTCTTTGGTTGGCTGGGTAAAATGTAACTCTGTTAACGGTGATACTTCAGGTATCGCCTTACAACTAACAAAATGGGACGCAATAGCTTTGACGCAAGAACAGCTTGGATTTGGAAGTTTCATTACTACTTCTACTAGTACTTCTTTTTATCGGTTTTCGGTTCCAATAGAATATGTAAGTGAAAATACTCCAGATAGTATATCTGTTTTTGTTTTAAGTAGTATAGGAAATGGGCAGATAGGTTCTGCTATTTGGGTAGATGATTTGTCTTTGATTTACAACACATCTTCAATTGGGGAGTTAAATAGCCCTTCTTTTGAAGTCTTTCCAAATCCTGTAAACGATGAACTTTCCATATCTTCAAAAACAGTTGATAAAATGGAAGTCTATTCTGCAACAGGAATTCTAATAAATCATATTTTAATAGATTCAGGATTAGTTGCTTCTTAC
>RFSL01000256.1 GCA_009923965.1 Flavobacteriia bacterium
TCATCAAAGCACTTCAAGAACAAGCGGATAAGAATTGACATTTCAATCAATCCAGATACATTCTTAAACATGAAATGGACTAAAGAAATACCCACTAGGGCAAATCTCAAGTTAAATTGGCAATCTATCAAAAACTAATCACCCCCCGTTTGATAGAAGAAAAAATGCTCATTCTTCTTCGTCAAGGAAAGATTACTAAATGGTTCTCTGGATGGGGGCAAGAGGGTATTTCTGTTGGCTGTACTTATGCCATGGAACTCGATGAATATATTTTGCCCATGCACAGAAATCTAGGTGTTTTTACAACACGCGAAATTCCTTTAAATAGACTTTTTTCTCAGTTTCAAGGCAAACTTTCAGGTTTTACAAAAGGTAGAGATCGGTCCTTTCATTTTGGAACTCAAGAATATAAATTAGTAGGAATGATTTCCCATTTAGGACCTCAACTTGGAATTGCAGATGGTATAGCTCTTTCTAATAAAATAAAGAAGAATAAAAAATCAACACTTGTTTTTACAGGAGATGGTGGAGCTTCTGAAGGCGATTTTCATGAATCGTTAAATGTCGCAGCCGTTTGGGATTTACCAGTTATTTTTTGTGTTGAAAATAATCAATGGGGCTTATCCACACCTTCCGAAGAACAATTTCGCTGTAAACAATTTATCGATAAGGGAATTGGATATGGAATGAAAGCCATTCAAGTTGATGGCAATAACATTTTAGAGGTAATTCGCACTGTCCGAAAAATAAATGAGGAAATTCGTGAAAACCCAAAGCCTTATTTATTGGAATTGATGACTTTTCGCATGCGGGGACATGAAGAATCTTCAGGGACGAAATATTATCCTGAAGGTTTGCAAGATGAATGGGCGAAAAAAGATCCTGTTTTGAACTTTGAATTGTATTTACTTGAGCAAGGAATTCTCACAAAAGAGTCCATTGAAGAAATCAAAAAAACCTTTAAGGATGAAATTCAAGCAGGATTTGACACAGCAAATGCTGAAGCCGCAATTATTCCAAATATAGATGTTGAATTAGCAGATATTTATGCTCCATTCAAACAAGAAGTTCAAAAACCGAATGGGCCTCTTGTTGAAAAACGATTTATTGATGCCATTCAAGATGCTTTAATTCAATCTATGGAGCGCTATCCTGACTTAATTTTGATGGGGCAAGATATTGCAGAATATGGCGGCGCATTTAAGGTTACTGAAGGCTTACTTGAGAAATTTGGAAAAGAAAGAGTGAGAAATACACCACTTTGTGAATCTGCAATACTAGGTGCAAGTTTGGGCTTGTCAATTTCAGGAATGAAGGCAATGGTGGAAATGCAATTTGCAGATTTTGTAACCTGTGGATTCAATCAAATAATAAATAATTTAGCGAAAATAAATTGGCGCTGGGGCCAAAATGCTGACGTTGTTGTTAGAATGCCAACAGGTGCAGGAACAGCAGCTGGACCTTTTCATTCTCAAAGTAATGAAGCCTGGTTTTTTCATACGCCGGGATTAAAGATTTTATATCCTTCAAATCCTTATGATGCAAAAGGTTTGCTAAATGCAGCAATTGAAGATCCAAATCCTGTCCTATTCTTTGAACACAAAGGACTTTACAGAAGTAT
>RFSL01000257.1 GCA_009923965.1 Flavobacteriia bacterium
TCCTGTGTCAGTTACTTCAATGATGACAAAATCACCAATTGGCATGGTTTCATGGCCAACCGGCATTGGTTTGGTATTACTAATATTATTTGTTTTGATGACTAAGTTGCCGCCATCTACCATGGCGTCTCTTGAATTTACAGCCAAATTAATGATGACTTGTTCAAATTGGCTAACATCAACTTTAACTGGCCAAATATCGCGGCCATGGATAACATCAAGATCAATATCAATTTGCGCGACGCGTCCAAGTTCAATTAAAACATCTTTCAAAGGAACTTGATCCGTAACCGAAAAAGAAATGGTTTTACTGCTGCCAATTGAAGGTGCTTTAGGAGCTGAAATTAATTTTGAAATATCTGCAATACTTGTTTCCTCTTTAACTATTGGAAAAGGTGCACCCATAATTGATGATATTGGAGCGTCTCGCAATTCAGGTTGTTCTACCAAAATTTTATAGATTTGACTGTCATCAATAGAACCTACAAATTTATTGTCTTTTAATACAGGAATTTGTGAAATACCATTCTTAGTCAATTTTGCAATTGCGTGAGAAACTAATTCCTCAGAATACAAAAAAACAAGGGGCATCTCTTTGTTTTTAGCTACTAAATCTTTGGCAGAATTTAAGTTTTCTTCTAAAAATCCACGCTCTCTCATCCAATCATCGTTAAATATTTTTCCAATATATCGACTTCCATGGTCATGAAACAAAACAACAACAATGTCATCTTTGGTAAGTTTATCCTTTAATTGCAAAACACCTTTTATAGCTGAACCTGCAGAATTACCTACAAAAATTCCTTCTTCTCGAGCCAAACGACGTGTATAAACGGCAGCATCTTTATCTGTTACTTTTTCAAATAAATCAATTACATCAAAATCAACATTAGCAGGAAGAATATCTTCGCCAATTCCCTCAGTTATATATGGATAAATTTCATTTTGATCGAAAATTCCAGTTTCCTTATACTTTTTAAAAACCGAACCGTAAGTATCTATTCCCCAAATTTTAATATTGGGATTCTTCTCTTTTAGATATTTTCCAACTCCAGAAATTGTTCCGCCTGTTCCAACACCAACAACAAAATGTGTGATTTTACCCTCTGTTTGCTCCCAAATTTCAGGACCTGTTTGCTCGTAATGTGCAGTTCTATTGGATAAATTATCATATTGATTTACATACCAAGAATTAGGGATTTCATTTGCTAATCTTCTTGAAACTGAATAATACGAACGAGGGTCTGTTGGCTCCACAGCTGTTGGACAAACAACCACTTCAGATCCAACCGCACGCAAAATATCCATTTTTTCCTTTGATTGCTTGTCATTTAAAACACAAATTAATTTGTATCCTTTGATGATGCAAGCGAGTGCTAATCCCATTCCTGTATTTCCTGAAGTGCCTTCAATTACGGTGCCTCCTGGCTTTAGCAAACCAGATTTTTCAGCGTCTTCAATCATTTTTATTGCCATTCTATCTTTCACAGAATTTCCTGGATTAGTTGTCTCAATCTTGGCAAAAATTTGCGCGGAAACATCTTTCGCTAATTTATTAATGCGAACAATTGGAGTATTTCCGATTGTATCCAGAATATTATTGTAAATTTTCATTCAATT
>RFSL01000258.1 GCA_009923965.1 Flavobacteriia bacterium
GAATAAAAAGCAAGTGGTAAAAGACAAGCTGCAGCAGCATATTTCAAGTAATTAATTTTGCGGATAGGCGCTTTTACTTTTATCTTTTTTTCTTTAAGGCTTGGTTCATTAATCTCAGGTTCTTTATTAGCAATAAATTGAACTTGGCTAAGTCCATATGAACTCAATAAGAGGTTAAAATAACGGTCTTGTTCAAACACTAAATTCCCTTCAAGATCATATGATAATTTTCCAACTCGTTCAATGTGAACTGATTGTTTTGAATTCAATTTTGATTTAAGATCGAGTACAAATTCTTCAATCTCACTTTGACTTTTAGAATATTCAATAGCATTTATACTAGCATATTCAGAAATTAATAATCCATCATTATTTAATAAGTTTTTATTAAACAAAAGTTGCTTTGATGGAGCTAAGAACAAACCGCGATCAAGGTCTAATTTTGCAGAAATAGTTTTTGCTACAAATCCTCCAAAATTAGGAATGATTACGCAAGAATGGCGCAATAATAAGGAGCTAACAAGATCTTCTATTTTATGCATAATTCAAAGCTACAAAAGATTAATGAAACTTCTATATACTTCGTAAAACAAATTCTACATCTTCAATGGAGTCAATGTTTGGAGTTTCGATAGTTGTTTCAGAAACATAAATAGAAAAACCATTGTACATCCATCTCAATTGCTCTAAAGATTCTATTGTTTCTAAAAGAGAAACTGGCAAGGTTGAAATATAAAAAAGTGTTTCTCTGCGATAGGCATACAATCCAATATGCCGAAGAAATGGATAGGAGCTAAGTCCATCACCTTTATAATTTACTTGATTTGGAATCGCACTACGACTAAAATAAAGAGCTGAATTATTTTTATCAACTACTATTTTAATTCTGTTTGGATTTTCAAGTTCTTCCCTTGTTATTTTCCTTGTAGCTAAAGTTGCAATTTGAATACTTTCTTTTTCAAAAACCTGAATTAATTGATCCAATTGTCTAAAGTCAACAAGTGGTTCATCTCCTTGGATATTGACAATTAAATCGTAATCTGGGTATTTTTTTGCGACTTCAGCACAGCGATCTGTTCCAGAGTTGTGTTTCTCGGATGTCATTTCAAAATTTCCGCCAAAGCGAAGTACCTCATCTCTAATTCGGGCATCATCCGTTGCAACCACTAAAAGGTCAATTAATTTAGATTGTTTAGCACCCTCATAAACACGTTGAATCATGGTTTTCCCTTTCAAATCAATTAATGGTTTTCCTGGAAAACGAGAAGATGCATAGCGCGCTGGAATAATACCTAATACTTTCATTAAAATTTCATTTGAAGTTGTAACATAAAATTTCTGGGTGCTTGGATATCTCCAGGTCTACTTGAATATTCTATATTTAAAATGTTATTTGCAATTAAGCTAATTCTCATAAACTCATTGATTTTATAGCCAAAGCGAAAATCAAAAACCAAAGAACCCTTGTTGTATTTTTTTCGGTATTCTTTTAAACCTGGAAGGAGATAGACAGTTGTGTTTAAGGATGGGTCTAAATCCTCTTCAAAAGTTAAATCTATATTCTTCATAAAACTATTGTATCGACAGGAAAAACCAGCACTCAATTTTTTATA
>RFSL01000259.1 GCA_009923965.1 Flavobacteriia bacterium
GTAGCAATCGTATTTAGTTTTGATTCATGTCCAGAAAAATGCTTTACAATATCCTCTAAAGATTTTCTAGATTTTCGAATCATCCTTTCAGCAGCAGCATCATTTGGGTAAACACTTACTACAGAAATAGGATTAATTACTTTTTGATCTGAGATAAGTAATGCAAAATCTAATAACTGTTCATTTCCACTTAATTCGTTAATAGAAACAATGATATGCTGATTTCGAAGCCTTGTTTCATTTTCATCTAAATCACTTTCTTCCGAAATTTGAATGAGTAGCTTTTTCCCTGCAGCCTCTGTTACAAAAGAGGAAGTCATACAGGTAAATAATATTAGTATTACAGTTCCATTCACAATGTTAATGTCAAGTATCCCATTTCCATTGTTATATCCGACCATAATTATAGCAAGTGTTGCTGCTGCATGTGAGGTACTCAAACCGAAGATTATTTGACGTTCATTATTTGACATTTTGAAAATCCATTGGGTAACAAGTGCAGCTAACCATTTACTGAATATTGCAAATGCAGTTAAAACACCAGCGATAATTAAGGGCCAAGTTCCATTAAAAAAAGCCCTATAATCTACTACCATTCCAACAAATATTAAGAAAAAAGGAATAAAAAGTGAATTACCTATAAATTCAATTCGATTCATTAAGATTGAACTAGCAGGAATCAATCGATTTAAAACCAATCCAGCCACAAATGCTCCTATTATGCCTTCTACACCTGCAACTTCAGCAAGAAAAGCCGAAAAAAATAAAACTGACAATACAAAAATATACTGTGAGGTTTTCTCACTATCAAGCTTACTAAAAAACCATTTTGCAATTCGTGGAATCAAGAGAAACATGATTGCAGAAAAAATCGAAAGTGAGGTGATTAAAGTCACCCAAAACCCAAAGTCTAAATTCCCTTTTTCAGCACTTGATATAATTGCCAAAATAATTAATACTGCAGTATCTGTCAATATTGTTCCACCAACAGTGATCGCAACTGAAGAGTGTTTTGATAAGCCATATTTACTTATAATAGGATAGGAAACAAGTGTATGAGTTGCAAACATACTTGCTGTCAACAAACTTGCCAAAGGAGAAAGATGTAAAATTTCAGAACAAATAGGATAACCTAATCCTAAGGGAATAATAAATGTTAATCCTCCAAAGATTAAACTTTTATTTATTTGTTTTCGAAAGCGATTGAGATCAAGTTCAAGTCCCGCGATAAACATTATGTAAAGCAATCCGATGGTAGAGAAAAGTTTTATAGATCCCTCCTGCGCCATTGTATTTTCTCCAATTATCCCTAATCCTTTAGGTCCGATTATAACTCCAGAAATAATTAAGCCAATTATATTTGGGATACGAGCTTTCCGCAATAGAATCGGAGATAGTAAAATAATAAAGAGCAACAAGGAGAATAACAAAACTGGATTTTTCAGCGGCAATTGAAATGCATTTATGAGGTGCTCGAAGAAATAATTCATTTTTATAATTTAAAGTAGTCTGTTCTTCAATATAATTTCACTCCGCTTATTCCCTAGTTATACTATTTCACTGTTTTAGAATACCATTCAAATCAATTTCATTTGGAGTAGTAACTGG
>RFSL01000260.1 GCA_009923965.1 Flavobacteriia bacterium
GTATATGTTTTGTTTGCATTATTTGAATAATCTCCTGTTGAACCATCGTAAAATGATTTAGTGGGAGAAACAAAAGTTGAGGTGGTTGTTCCCCAAGTTCCTGTCCAATTTATATTGGAAGAAGCATCATCTAAAACTTGTAATGTAATCGCACCATACGTTTTTGTAATCGTATCTTTCTTAATCCAAAGTCCATTGTCCGTTTTAAGAATGTATTTAATTTGATCTCCAAATTGAATTGCTGGATTTAACACATACGAAATAGACCCTGGCAAACTTTGTTGTAAATTCAAATTATATGAAACAGGATTGCCAACAGATGAAATATTCAAGATTGGCTCAATTGAAACAGTTACAACTCCAGCTTCTCTTCCTAAACGTTTTGCAGTATGATTAAAACTTCCTGTTAATGTAGCAATAGTGGATGGATCAGCATCTTTAACAAGTACATAATTACGCGTTAAATGAGCCAAAACCAAATTTGGAAAGACCATTTCTGCACTAGTAGAAAAAATTTCGTCAGAAGGCTGCCAAAATGCTGTTCCAACTTCAGGTGTGTGTGCGAAAATTGTATCTTTTTCTCCTACTCCAATATCCACTTTATACATGTAATCATCGGAATCTCCTGATGCTGGATATAAATCTGAAGCTTTCATAGCAGTATATCCATTTAATTCTGCCATATGAAGCGTATAATCTTGAAAATAGTCGTGATGATCTGCAAATTCAGCTGTAGTGGTGCCTATTGGAAATAAAATATCTCTTGCATAAGTATGCGCATTAAAAGCCATTGTAAAATTATGGTTTTGAACTAGCCATCGGAGTGCCTGCGTTTCAGGTTCTGAAAATGCTCCCGTTCCAGGATAAGTATCGTTATCTACATTTGTGCTGACACCAGTTGTACCCCAACCATAAGAATAGTTTCTGTTCAAATCAACACCTTTATTAGTCGTTCCAACATTTCGGCGATTTTTACGATGCATTCCACCGCCTGTTGGATTAGTCGTTTCGTTGTAAATAAAACCATCGGGATTTAAGCATGGAACAAAAAACATCTGAGTATTATTTACTAAATAGCTTACCTCATCATTCGTTCCATAATTTTCTAATAAATACCACATATAGAAAATAGTTTCCATCATACTCATTGGTTCTCTTGCGTGATGAATAGCAGTGTATAAAACTTTTGGTTCTGCTTCGTTTGTATTTGGGTTGTCAGAAATTTTAAGGTGATATATTGGTCTATTCTCGCTTGTTAAAAAAGTTGAAATTGGAGTTCTTGCAGATATTAAATTTGGGTATTGCGCAAACATTGCATCTAATTCAGCCAACATTTCATTGTATTTTAGATAACCTCCCATTGTTCCTAAATTAAAATTTGCAGGAATTTCTGGTGTAAATTGACTTGAACCTGATCCTCCAGAGCAATTTGCGTTTTTTAAAATTGGACCAGAATGTGAAATAGGATTGTTTAACAGTTGAATATAGTATTCCTGCACATCTGGAATTTCAATTTCGTAAGAAAAATCATTGTCATTCATTATTTGAATTTCTTCTTTTGAGAAATCTGAAATAAAAAATACACCTTTTTTAGTAATTCCATGAT
>RFSL01000027.1 GCA_009923965.1 Flavobacteriia bacterium
CAAATTTGAATTTTTTCGCCTGTAAATGGATGAAGAGCATAGGCTCCAGTAAAAGCTCCTGAAATATTCTTCACATCTGATTGGCGATCTCTCTCCGTTTTTAAAGCTGCAGACTTAATATACTCTTCTACTTGCTGTTTTTGGGATGCCGTTGTAATTTCTTTTACAAATTCGTGCTCAGGTGCAAGTACCATGAACGTTACACCAAAAACAGTATCTGGACGTGTTGTAAAAACTTCTATTTTTAAATCTGAATTTTCCACATTAAAAGTAAGAGATGCTCCTTTTGATTTTCCAATCCAATTTCGTTGCTGTTCTTTTATAGAATCAGACCAATCAATTGTATCAAGACCAACCAATAAGCGTTCAGCATACGCTTTAATTCGCATAGACCATTGGCGCATGAGTTTTTGTTCAACTGGAAAACCTCCTCGAACAGAAGAACCATTCACAATTTCATCGTTTGCTAAAACTGTCCCTAATTTAGGACACCAATTTACCCAAGTATCAGCCAGATAGGCTATCCGGTATTTTTGAAGAGTAGTTTCTTTTTGATGGTCGCTAAATTTTTGCCACTCAATTTCAGAAAAAAGATCACAATCGTCTGCAACAGCAAGAATATTACAATTCCCTGATTTCTCAAATTCATGAATTAATGTATCAATTGAAATTGCTTTATCTTTTGATAAGTCATAATATGAATTAAATAGCAATTTAAAAATCCATTGAGTCCACTTGTAATAACTTGGATCAGACGTTCTAAGTTCCCTCGACCAATCAAATGAGAATCCTATTTTATCCAATTGATCTCTGTATCTAGCAATATTATTCTCGGTAGTTTTTGCGGGATGCTGACCTGTTTGAATTGCATATTGTTCAGCTGGTAAACCAAAAGAATCGTATCCCATCGGATGTAAGACATTGAAGCCTTTTAAACGTTTATAACGCGCATAAATATCTGAAGCAATGTAACCTAAGGGATGTCCGACATGCAAGCCAGCACCAGATGGATAAGGAAACATATCTAAAACATAAAACTTTTCTTTCGAATTATCTTCTGTGACTTTATACGTTTGGTTCTCAGCCCAAAAAGTTCTCCATTTATGTTCTATGTTCCGAAAATTGTATTCCATTTTGGTAAATTATTTTACAAAGATATAAAGTTCAACAAACTCCAAAGAGATATATTGCTAAAGTAATTTCAAATGTTACCTATCACTTACCGGATAAACTGATACTTTCAGATCAGATTATGACACAATATTTCTACATAACGAGTGAACTAATAACAAATTTAATAAAACACAATTACCCATCAAACATTGAAATGAACCTCAACTTAGAAGCGGGAGTTCTCATACTAAAAATTCAACACAATGGGATAGCCTTAGCGCAACGTGATTTTAACAATTTATCAAAAGATTCAGATAGCTTAGGCCTTGTAAACATTCGATATCGTTTAGAAGTAATAAATGGTAAAATTACTTTTTATCGCTCAAAAACGTTGGGGTTCATTGAAATACATACAAAACTAAATAATTGATGAATAGGACTACACCAAATCAAAAAATCAAAATTGCCTTAGTTGAAGATCACTTTGTAGTACGAAAAGGGATATGTGCGATGCTTAGCACGATTCCAGAACTTGACCTTGTATTTGATGCTGCAAACGGTCAAGAATTCTTAGATCAAATCAAAGAAAAAGAAATTGATGTGGTTTTGTTGGACCTTGATATGCCAATTATGAATGGCATTCAAACCGTCAAAGAACTTAAAGAGATGTGGTCGACAATTAAAATTGTCATGTTGACCATGCATGATGATTATGAAATCGCATTTGACGTCTTAAATGATGGTGTGAATGCATATTTATTAAAAGAATGTACATTGGATGAAATGCTGGACGCAATTCAAAAAGTACACGAGAATGCTGAATATTCAAACGCGTTCATGAAAGATACATTAATACACAATCTTGCTGAAAACAGGAAAAATTCCATCAAAATGGAATTACTAAAATTAAGTGAGAGAGATATAAAAATCTTAAAACTGATTTGTGATGGAAAAACAAGTGTATACATCAGTGAACATGTTGCTACATCAAAGAAAAACATCGATTTAATACGATCGAAGTTAATGACAAAGTTCGATGTTTCCTCTTCTAATGAATTAATTCGTGTTGCAATTTTGAATGGTTTCTACAAGCCGAGAACCAATTCAGAAATAGAGCAAGAACACATCGAAGACATAAATGCAAAAACGGATCGGCGATTAAATAAGTTGAGACAAAACAATAGCAACAAAATGAAAAACCAGGACTAACTTTTAAAGGATTATTCCTAATCTTGTGTTAGAGTAATCCTTTTTTTATTAAAAACTTGCATTAGTAGAAGCTCAGAAGATATATTAAAACTTAGCGCTAAACAAAAATCCTAGTCCTACTAAAACTAGACTAAAATCAAATAACTCAAGGCGAAAAGAACTAGATTTTAGAAGATAATACAGCGTTAATAGAATCAAGAAAAGTAGAATGCTTATTGAATAGAAAAAGTTTAAACGACCATTTATGCAATTTAATAGTAAGAAAAATGCCATGAGTACATTAAAAAGAATCAAACTTTTTTTACTGCCAATAAGTTGGGGGATTGTTTTAAAAAAAGCAGGGTCAAACTTTATATCTTTTAAATCACTTGGTAGCGTCAAGGCATAAAATAAAATGAGGAACGAAAAATCTATGTATTGGAAATTATGTCCGTAAGATTTTGAAATATAAACTAAAACAATAAACCAAGAGATAGAAACCAATAGTGCCTTTAAAAAAGGGATTTCTCTAAGAATAAAATAGGAAAATAAACCGCTATAAAAAGCCGAAAGCAGAAGAGTTATTCCCAATAAAAAAATAGCTGAAGAAAAAAGAGAAAATATATGAATGAATAAAACGCAACTTAAAGCTACTCCAAACACTACAAAACTGCGAATAGCTAGAAGATTCTTACTCAGCCAAGCGTTCATTTCTCTGGTTAATTTTGATTGCCGAAATTTCAATAAGCGATGGCCATTGTAAACTCCAAAAACAGCAAGTGCTATAGCAGAAGAAAATTCCAAAGAAAAAAAAGATTGCGGTAGAATTCCCAAAGAGAAAATAAATGCGCCAAAAGCCAGAAAACCATAGGAATGAAAGAAAAACAAGAATGTTTTAGTGCGCTTCATTAATAGCTGAAAGAACACTTTGAACGCTAATATTTTCAATACAAGAACATACTTTTCCTTTCTTGCAGTTACTACAAGAGGAATCAAAAACAAGTGCTACAGATTTATCCCCTAAAGCCTTCCACCGTCCTGGATGTATTGGCTTACGAGGAGAAAATAAGCCAATAGCTTTTATTCCGCTAATGCCAGCAATATGATACGGTCCAGTTGAACTAGCAACTAGTGCTTCACAACTTGCAATTAAGCAAATCAATTGCTTAAGATTTAATTTCCCTGAGCTATCAAATATTTGCGGATGAACTGGGAGAATGGCGCTAAATTCTTTTCCCTCATTTTCTGTTCCTGTAAAAATCACTGTTTTTTTTTGTTGAACTAATACTTGTGCCAATTCAATATATTTTTCAAGTGGCCATTCCACAGCGCTTCCCTGAGATTTTGGGTGTAAAATAATTGTATTTGATAAATCAATACCAGAAAATTCAGTTGGTAGAGAAACAGTTGGAATATTAAAATGATTCAAAGATTCAAACAAAGCTTCAAAACTTGGAATTTCATTCAATCCTAATGGTTTCAGAAGTTCAAAATTTAATTGTGCCTCATGCAATAAAGATCGTTTTCTACTAAAATTCAAGCGGTAATTACACGTTAACAAATGAAAAACACGGTGTGCAGTTCCGATTCTCATTGGAATTTTTGCTTTTTTGGAAAGTGCCGCGATTTCTCTATTTGGGAAAACATGAATTATACAATCCGCTTTTAATCTCGCTATTCGTTCGCTTGTTGGAATACTTGGAAAATCATCAAAATTCAAAAATGTATCAACTACATCAAAACAGGCAATGATGTCTTTTGTATATGTTCGACCTAAAAAAACCAATTCTGTTTGAGGAAATTGCTTTTTCAACCATACACAAAGTGGCAAGGTTAAAATGACATCGCCAATACTATCTGTACGTGAGATTATTATTTTATCCATGATTTTATTGGTGCATTTTTCTTAAAATCTGATATTTTCTTAAAGTTGCGTAAGCACTTCGAGACGATATGTGCCACCCCGTTTTTCCGTCTAAAAATCCAAGTTTCACTAAGTAACTTTTAAAAAACTGAGTAGCAACTTTAAAATAAAGTAAAATCACAGAGATTTTTTTTCTTTTTAGAAATAGCTCCTTTGCAGAAATAATGCCGAAATACTCGATTTGTTTAAAATGATCTTCTTTTGTATAATAAGAGTAATGCAATAAATCCCCTTGTAAGCTGCCCACTTGCGACTTATCTTTTAACTCTAATTTATCATGTGGATTTGTCCCTGTCCAATGAGCTTTACTTTTTTTTACCAAGCGGACTTTTGTGTCAGGATACCAACCGCAATATTTTACCCATTTTCCGCAATAATTAGTCAATCTATTCATCGAATACGCATCAAATTGAGGTCCTTCAAGAGTTTTTGTAATGGCTTTTTGTAATGTTTCAGAGAGTGCTTCATCAGCATCTACCGATAAAATCCATTCATGATTTGCTTTCAACAAGGCGATATTTTTTTGTTCTATATGGCCTTCAAAAGCATGTTTTATAAATTGAAGATCATACGATTTGCAAATTTCTTCCGTTCTATCAGTTGAAAAAGAATCTACAACAATAATTTCATCTGCAACAGGAAGTAATGATTCTATGCAACGCTGAATATTTCTTTCTTCATTGAAGGTAATAATAACTGCACTTAGTTTTGGCTGCATTGGATTTATAAAATTTATAAAATTTCTACACTCTTCCAAATAGCTTGAATTTCGCGCAAGGATTGCGTCCAACTAGTTGTAGAAGGTGCGTCAACATATCCGCTAATACAAATGAGTTTTTTTGACTTCGGATGAAGGAAATGAAAGGCCCAAAAAGCACCACCAGTTGAATGTACATCCTTACCAGTAAATTGAAACATTCCTCTAACTTCTACTCCTTTAATATTTTTTTTAAAGTTAGAAGTAGCGTTAGACTCCGGAAAAACAAATTTATTATACTGTGTTCCCATGTACAAACCATCGGTTTCATAAGGTACATTATACCGCAGCATTGTATCACGCGCTTTCAGTAAATTATCTAACAAGAATTGGGAAGAATCGATAAAATCATATTGGTAAATCATAATACCTGTTAAAACCGAACCAATATCTTGCGTTCCTGTTCCAACAAATTCTATTGGTCGCGATGCAGTTGGCAATTCAAGACGGTAGAAATTTGGTCGAGAAGTAACTATAGTTGAGGCATCGGGTAAAGCTAATTTAATGCCAAAATTCTTTTTGATTTTGTTTTCTAAATGTCTATTTTCCTGAGACTGAAAATTAAACATTATTCGTTCCCATTCTATTTCATCAAATTGAGCGTGAACTGCGTGCATTCCGTTCATGCAGAGTTCAAGTAATTGGTTGTAATCCTTTGCCTTAACATCAATAACCAATTGCCTATTTGCCCAAACATCCTTTCTAGATTGAATATGCCCAAACTTTTCTTTTCGCTCAGAATCGATTTCTAAAAAAAGGATATTACGATGTCTACGAATTGCTCCGTCAAAATTTTGAGTTTTCCTATGAATCAATTCAAAAGTTGTTACATCTGGGAAATAGGGCATAATAAATTGTGTGAGTTGCGAATCTAAATTTGCTTTTAGCTCAGAATCCCAAATTGCCTGATCACATACCACTAATATTTCTCCAACTTTTCCAGTAACATTTAATCCTGAATTCTTGTATTTTCCTCCACAAGCGAAAAGAAAAAAGATTAGGGTTAAAAATGAAAAAAATAAAACTTTATACTGCATAATAAATATTTATTTTATGCGTAATCGCTGACCAACTGTTATACGGTTTATGTTTATTCCAGGATTTAAATTTTGCAATTGTCCTTGAGTTAAGTTGTGTTTTTGAGCAACTCTAGAAAATGAATCGCCACTTTTTACTTCATAGTATTTTTTAACAGGTTTAGGTACTACAGGAACTGCTACTACAACTTTCTCTAAGCTATAAAGTTTTAACTTTTGTCCTATGTAAATATTTGTTGTTCTTAAAGCATTCCATTCCATTAATTGCTCAATGGAAACATTGTATTTCAATGAAATATTTTTAAGATTCTCGCCAGATTGTACTTTATGATACTTTAGGTTTTCTTTATTTATTAAAGTGTCTTGAAGAGGTAATGTTTCTTTTACCTGAATTGTATCATTTGAAGCTTCTATTGGTAAAGGCGCAACAATTACTGGATCATATATAGATTTTTCTAGAATATAGAGAGAATCTTCCATACTCACTAAAAGGGTGATTTTCTCCATGGGCCCTGTAATGCAACGAGCAGGAGTCGTTTTTGGTATAAACGTTGATTTATAAACTGGATTCAATGTCTTTATTTCTTCTAAGTCCCATATAACTAATTGTGAAATTGTATTCATATGTGCACCATTTTTTAAACACATTGTATCTAATTGTGCATTGTGTATCTTGGCTTCCATTGGAATAATATTGTGTTCAGCATGGAAGGTCATAAGATATGCGGCGGCGATAAAATTAGGGACATATCCTTGCGTTTCTGTGGGAAGAAAAGGGCGAACTTCCCAATAAGTTTTTTTATCCCCTGATCGCCTTATCGCCTTATTCACATTTCCTGGTCCAGCATTGTAAGCAGCAAGTGCTAAATTCCAATCACCATAAATTCCATATAACTGCTTTAAATAACGACAAGCCGCATCTGTTGCCTTATCAGGATCCATTCTATCATCAATATATGAATTTTCTTCAAGTCCAAAATATAAACCTGTTTTATACATAAATTGCCACAAACCTAGAGCTCCAGCTCTTGATTTTACTTGTGGTCGCAAACCACTTTCAATAACAGAAAGAAAGCGAAGTTCGATTGGTAAACCATATTCAGCAAGTTTGTCTCTAAACATATCAAAATACAATGCCGAACGACCTAATGCAACCCGAATAAATCCTCTTCTTTGTGACGCAAAAAAACGGATTGTTGATAGTGTTGCAGCATTACAATCCATATGGAAAGGGCTCATTGAACTCATTTTTTCTAAGCGCGAGCAATAAATCTCGTCAGAAAAAGTAGGCGCTTGATTTGGTTCATACTTCAGTGCATTTATAATAGAATCATAAGACAAATCAGCTGCATAATCTGCATAGAATAAATTTAAACTTTGTTGAACAGTATTTACAAAAGCATTGGGATTTAATGAATCTGATGGTTTTATAAGGTGTGAAGGTCTTTGACCAAAAAAGAAAAAGGTATTAATAATAAGAAGTAAAGAAAGTAATTGATTCATTTATAAGTCCTCCAAAATATTAGCAAATTGAAACATTGAAGCTTCATCAAAAGTATTCGACATTATTTGTATTCCAAACGGCAAACCATTTGAATGATTCCCTAGAGGCAAGCTCAAAGAAGGGTTTCCTGTAAGATTAGCATGAACGGTGAAGATATCTTGAAGATACATTTGAATGGGGTCTTTTATTGCATTTTTTTCAAATGCAGTGCCAGGTGTTGAAGGCATTAAAAGAATATCTGTTTTCTGGAACATCTGCTCCGTTTGATTTTTAAGAACACGTCGGACTTTTTGGGCTTGTGTGTAATAGGCATCATAATATCCCTGAGAGAGTACAAAAGTACCGGCCATTATACGGCGCTTCACTTCCATTCCAAAACCCTCAGACCTTGATTTGATATAGGTTTCTTCTACTCCTTTTGCTTCGGAACTACGATAACCAAAATGAACACCATCAAAACGAGATAAATTTGATGATGCTTCAGCGGTTGTGAGGACATAATAAGTAGGAACTAAATATTCTATAAATGGGAAGCTCAAGTCAATGATTTCATGTCCTTTAAGCTTTAAATCCTGAATAATTTTATGAAGATGTGAGCGAATTTCTTCATCCAAACCAGAATGATCAAAGCATTCTTTAATAATACCAATTCGATATTTCTTTGAAGAATCTGCATCCTCAAATTTTAATTCTTTTGTTGAACTTGTTGCATCAAATTCATCAGTTCCAGCCATAATTGAAAGAAGTAATTGCGCATCTTCAACACAATTTGTAAATGTTCCAATCTGATCGAAAGAGGAAGCATAGGCAATTAATCCGTAGCGACTAATACGACCATAAGTCGGCTTCATTCCATATGTTCCTGTCCAAGATGCTGGTTGTCGTACAGAACCACCCGTATCACTTCCTAGCGAAACAGTACATAAACCTGCAGAAACTGCAACGGCTGAGCCACCAGAAGATCCACCAGGGACATAATTCTTTTTAAGATTATTTTCAACTGGACCAAAGGCAGAATTTTCATTTGAACTTCCCATGGCAAATTCATCACAATTTAATCGTCCAATTACAATAGCATCTTCATCTAATAAGCGCTGTAGGGCAGTTGCAGTATAAATTGATTCGAAGCCTTCTAATATTTTTGATGCTGCTGAAACCTTATGATTTTTGTAACAAATATTGTCTTTGATTCCAATAATTACTCCAGCAAGTTTCCCTGCAGTACCATTTTTTATTTTCTCGTCAACACTTAAAGCTGCTGCAATTGCAGAGTCTTCAAAGACTTCTAAGAAAGCATTTAAATGTAAATTCTGACTGATTTTTTCGATGTAAAATTTCGTAAGAGATAAAACAGTATCTCCGGAAAGTAAACCCTCCTTAACTTCTGTTATCGTACGGTACATTCTAATTATTTATTCTCTAGCTTATCTTCACTCTCAGGATTTGCGTCTTCTCCTTTAGATGCGTCTTTAAATTCTTTTACTCCTTTACCTAAACCGCGCATTAATTCCGGAATTTTCTTTCCTCCAAAAAACAGTAATACGATTACAAGAACAATTACCAATATTTGGCCTCCGCCAACAACTCCTAAAATAAACATATTTCTCTATTTTTAATAGTTCAAAAATACAAATAAAATCTATAGCCCCTCAAAAATTGGAAGAATTATAACTTTCTTGCTACTTC
>RFSL01000261.1 GCA_009923965.1 Flavobacteriia bacterium
GCAGCTACTAAATTAGCACGCGTTATAGAAAATTGTTTTGCTATTCAAGGAATTGAATTATTAAATGCAGCGCAAGCTCTAGATTTTCGCCGACCTTTAAAAAGTTCTCAGAAGATTGAAAACTTGCATGCTACCTTTAGAAATGAAGTTTCCTTTTTAGCAGCTGATAGAAATACCTCATTAGATATGAAAGCAGCTCTTAATTTTGTAAAAAATACACTTTAAATAGACTGTTATGGAAGATGATTATCAAATAAATGAGAATCAGGAAGAAAATACGGAGCGCCCTAAATTCTTGCTTGTTTTGTGCATTATGACAATTTGTAATGCAGGGCTAACATTAGTTAATGGTCTTTTTTCTTTATTTTCTACTAAACCGTCAGGAGCTGAAATAGCAAAAGCAAACAGTCAAATTTCTAAGTCACTGGACTTATTGATAGATCAGGAAATGTATTATTGGGTGGATGTCATCAAAAAAGTTCAAATAATGTCTGAGGCGATGTATACTAATTTTATGGCCTATATTTCTGTTTCAATTATTGTTTCTCTCTGTGGTTTACTTGCAGCAATTTTTATGCTAAAAGGAAAGAAAATAGGTTTTCACGCTTATATTATCTACAGTTTTTTATGGATTTTACAATCTTACTTATTTGTAGCGCCACAGAATGTGCCAAGTGTATTAGTTATATTTAATGTACTATTTTGTGTTGTATTTATTTTCATGTATTCTTGCAATTTGAAATGGTTGCGCTAGTACAATTTGAAAAAATGAATGAATAATTTAGTTTTATTCTTTTCCTTCTAGATAGTTTTGTAGATACTGAAAACCCTCTGTTAATTTTCCTGAGAAATTAGTTTCAGCACCTCTTTCAATTATCTTATCAGGATCTTCTCCAAATAAAGCAGGTAAAACATGCTTGAGTAATTCATCACCAAAATCATCAGAAGCATCTTTAGGTAATTCGCAGGGTAAATTATCAACAGCCATAACAGCGATAGCATCACTGTCCATAAAACTAGTTTCTTTTCCGCTAAATGGATTGTAGCCATAGATAGAATCTCCAATTTTACTCGGGCGAATCGTTGCAGCAATTGGTCCGGCAATATCACAAGAAATGTCTCCGATGACTTTTATTCGCTTATTTTCTTCCTGTAAATCTTCTTGAGAAAGTATGTTTGGTGCTTTGGCATTCCAAAAGTGACAAGGAATATACATGTCAGTTATTGAAACATAGCGCTTAAAAGTTGATTTATATAATTCTGGATTTGAATAGAACTCAGATTTAATAAATAGCGAATCATCTTTTCGGCCATAATAATCTTCAACTTCTAATTGAGCGAAAATTGGTTCATCAAAGGATTGTGTGAGGTAATCTTCAGGACTAACCTCCTTAATTGGTAAAAGCTTGATAATTTCGCGAGCTCCGTGTCCTACACGACCAAATCCCGTGAGTAAAACCCTAAAATCTTTCTGTAAGATTACTTTTTTTAATTCCTCTTCAACTTCTTGGCGATTAGTACATAAATGCGCAGGCTTCAGTTCGAAAGTTTTCGTTTTCAAGCCATACGTTAGAAAAGAGTTATAGCAACCAACAATACCAGCAT
>RFSL01000262.1 GCA_009923965.1 Flavobacteriia bacterium
TAATCCTGCAGACAATAATGTTTCACAGAAATATTATGAAGTTATGGATAATATTTCTAAATTTTACGTTGATTCGGCAAATGGAAAATCCCTTACTGAAACTGCAATTGTTGCTTTATTAGAGAAGTTAGATCCACATTCGACCTATATTCCAGCTGAGGAATTACAAGAAGCACAATCTACAATTAATGGAAATTTTGTCGGGATTGGAATTCGTTTTCAAATTATAAAAGACACTTTAAATGTGATTGCAACTATTCCAGGTGGACCATCAGAAAAGCTTGGAATATTGGCGGGCGATAAGATTGTTTCTGTTGCAGAGTTAAATGTTGCAGGGATTGGATTAAAAAACAATGAAGTTAGAGCTAAATTAATGGGGGATTTAGGATCAAAAGTTAAGGTTGGAATTCTTAGGAAAAACCAAAAAAATCTAATTGATTTTACAATTACGCGAGCTAAAATCCCTGTTTATTCTGTAGATGCTAGTTACATGATTGATGCAGAAACAGGCTATATAAAATTGAATAGTTTCTCAAGAACAAGTGTTGAAGAAGTTCAAACTGCTCTTATTGCTCTTAAGTCAAAAGGAATGAAGAATTTGATTTTTGACCTGCAAGGAAATGGTGGAGGTTTATTGGATGTTGCACATAGTTTAGCAGATGAGTTTCTTTCGGGTGATAAATTAATTGTTTATTCAGAAGGAAGGTCTCAACCAAGAACTGATTTAAAAGCTAGTAAAAAAGGCTTATTTGAAGAAGGTAAATTGATAATGTTAACCGATGAATATTCAGCAAGTGCAAGTGAAATTTTATCAGGTGCCATTCAGGACTGGGACCGCGGTTTAATTGTTGGTAGGCGAACTTTTGGTAAAGGACTTGTGCAGCGACCAATGCCGCTAAGTGATGGATCCGAAATCAGACTAACAATTGCCCGTTATTTTACACCATCAGGTCGCTTTATTCAAAAACCGTATGATGATCCAGAACGTTACAAGAAAGATTTAACGCAGCGTTTTTTGAACGGCGAATTTGTACATGCTGATTCCATTAAAATGCCAGATTCTCTATTATTTAAAACACTTAAAACAAAAAGAACAGTTTATGGTGGTGGTGGAATTATGCCTGATTTTTTTGTTCCATTAGATACGTCTCAAAGTTCTGAGTATTACAAAAAACTTATTCGTGGAGGTCATATCAGCACCTTTTCATATCGCTTTGTCACTGACCGCAAAGAAGAATTAAAAAATATTTATCCAACTTTTACTTTATTTGACAAAAATTTTGAGTGTACTAAAGATTTTATGGATGAGTTTTTTGCTTATGTTCAAAAAGAAGACCCAACTCTAATTTTTGATGAAAAAGACTACAAGATAAGTAAGCGTAGCATTGAATTACGAATAAAATCAATTATTGCGCAAGATTTATGGGGTGTAAGTGAGTTGTATCAAGTTTTCAATGATTCAAATGAAATTGTTCAGCGCGCAGTTAAAATTATCAGTTCAAAAGAGTATCAAGACGCCCTTGCTGGTGTCATGGCTGAAATTAAAGATATTTCCGCGGTA
>RFSL01000263.1 GCA_009923965.1 Flavobacteriia bacterium
CCTATTCTTCGACTGTAAAAAAGTCCAGCTTTGTTAAACAACTCTGTTCCCTCTATGAAAAACTGCCTATTTTCATTAAATTGTATCTCAAAAGGGCTTAAATTCAAAACTTTCTGATCAAAAACTACTTGTCCAAAATCTGGAACTAAGGTAAGATCTAAAGTAAAGGCTTCGTTTAAGCCATATTTAATATCCATACCGCCATTAATTGAGCGAGAATTATCAAAAGAATTGTCAGTGGGCACACGATCAAAATAAGAGGATAAATAAGGCATCAAAGCAAGTCTTAGAGGTGGATCAATATTTTTTAGACCCTTAATATCTCCGCTATTAAGTAAAAAATTCTCAAGATCTGGTTTCACTTCAGTCCAAAAGGTCTCTTCTCTAAAACGACTAATATCTCTTCCGAAATTAATACCCCAATCTTGTACCTCATTCTTAGGAAAGCGCAAAGAAGAAAATGGAATTACAATTTCAACTATCCAAGCATCGGCAACAATTTTCACAGAACTCTGCCAAACTAAATTTAATGCATCATCCCATCCTGAGGCAAAAATTTTAGCGTCTAATTGTACACCTCTACTTGTAACACCAAAGAAAAATCCATTTTGTTCGTCATTGTATGTATCAATAAAAATTCCAAATAGATCCAAATTAGAATTATAATCATCTCGAGCAGAAAGAACGCGAGAAATTGAATCTGGATTGTCATAACAAATAGCCGAGAAATAAATTGCTCTGTCATCATATAGAACACGCACCTCTGTTTCTTTTGTAGATTTTGCTCCGGGAATTGGTTTAAGTTGAATGAAATCTGAAACCATTTCAGCAGATTTCCATCCCGTTTCGTTTAAAGATCCATCAATTGAGATTTTTTCAGTAATCCGATTTGCATTTACTATTTTCTGACTTTCTGCTACAAGGGGCAATAAAAGACAAAGTAGCAATCGAATTTTCATGCGACAAAGATACAGTCATTTAGTAATTATCAAAGACAGTAAAAAAATTATTCAGCAGAGACAGAATGAATATTTCCTTCAGAAATTAAACTATCGCCTTTCATTTTTAGGAATAATTGAATAAGTGCAATTACATCTTTTTCACAATATATGCGAATGCGATCTAAGTCTTTTTCTTCGTAATAAACCCGCGCAACATCTGCTCCTGAAATATCATCTTTTGGTGTTGGAATGTGAAAAATATGACAAAGTAAAGCCAAGGAAGTATATGCTTTATAATCGCCAAATTTCCATAAGTCCATTGTGTCTAAATGATTTATTTCCCAAGGCTTTTTTCCAGCAATATCAAGACTTGGAGGAAGAGAAATTCCATTTACCAGCATTCTTCTACAGATGTAAGGAATGTCAAATTCCTTAGAATTATGACCGCAAAGAAGGTAATCGCGCGCTTCAATTAAGCTTTTAAATTGTTTTAACAGCGTCTCCTCATCATCGTGTGCGAAAGATTTCAAACGCATTGTTCTACCCAAAGAATTTTCTTGAACAAAGCCAACGGAAATACAAATAATCTTTCCAAAT
>RFSL01000264.1 GCA_009923965.1 Flavobacteriia bacterium
TAATCGTTATGGCGACGAGAATTTATCTCCAAATATTAACAATGCTTTAGATCCAGCTGCTGTATGGCAAACCCCAGGATTAAAAAGATGGCACCGAACGGGATATTGGGAAAAAGACATTGTGGATTATAAAACTGAAAATCTGAAAACGGCAGCGGCTTTGCACTTTATGTTGAAGCCAAAAGTTGAACTTATTTTAGCATCAAATTTCGGAACAGGAACAACCGTTTACCAAGGTGATAATAGATTTAGCCTGAAAGACATTCTCTTTTTCCAAAATAGAATTGAGATTCAGAAGAAAGATGATTTCTTTATTCGAGCATACGCTACTCATGAAGATGCAGGAAAATCGTATGATGCTGTTCTCACAGCATTTTTATTGCAAGATGCAGCTGCTGATGATTGGGATTGGAACAATAGATACAGACAGTATTGGTCTAGCAATATCACAAGCCGTGTGAGGGCCTTAGATCCTTCTATTCATTGGACACCAATAGTTGGTGTTCCTGCGGATTACGATGCAATAAATGCAGTTATTAATGCGAACCAAGATTCGATGAATGTATGGCATGCTCAAGCAAGTGCATATGCTAATAGTGCATACAGTAATACAGAAATGCTGGACTATTTTGAGCCAGGAACCCAACGTTTTGATTCTTTAAAGACAGATATCACAACGAAGACATCTTTTTTAGAAGGTGGCTCAAGAATTGTTGATAAATCTGCCCTCTATCATTTGCATGCAGAAAAAATAATCAAAACTGAATTTGCTAAAATTACTTTTGGTGGAAACGGAAGAATATATAATCCTCGCTCAGGTGGCTCACTTTTTTGTGATACAAATGGTAGAACAATAGTGAATAAAGAATTTGGTCTATATGCTGGAATAGAAAAACAATTTGCTGATGAAAAATGGATTTTAAAAGCGAGTATAAGAGTAGATAAAAATCAAAATTTTGACTTTTTACCGTCTCCAGCAGCTTCTATAATTTGGCAACCGTCTAAAAAGCATTCAATACGAACAACCCTTACCTCTGCTATTAGAAATCCGACATTGTTAAATCAATACATGTATTACAATGTTGGAAGAGCAAAACTAGTTGGAAACATCAGTGGATATGATTCATTAGTGACAATTGAATCCCTTCGGAATTTCTACTACACTCAAAATTCTGATACTTTACGTTATTTTAATCTGGATCCTATTGAACCCGAACAAGTAAAATGCATCGAGTTGGGATATAAAGGGGCATTTTTTACTAAATTATTTATTGATCTTAATTACTATTTTAATTCCTACACGAACTTTATTGGGTATGTAAATGGAGCCGATATATTCATTACACCATTAAATACTCCTATTATTAATGATGTTTTTAGAATAGCAACTAACTCACGTGAAAAAATTACGACACAAGGTCTTTCAGTGGGTATAAATTATTATATCGGTAATCAGTATGCCCTGAATGGTAATTATTCATGGAATGCCTTGACAAAAAAATCAACTGATCCAATTATCCCTGCCTACAATA
>RFSL01000265.1 GCA_009923965.1 Flavobacteriia bacterium
GCTGGTATGGACGTAAACGATATTGACCAAATTAGAAAATTGCATCCCAACACCTCATTCATTTTTATTTACCACACTACCAAGGAAGGAAAATTCAAAGGCGTGAATGAACACGCCCATGAAGTAGATGTAATTGTACAAGTTGACAAAGGGAAAGCAACTTCCACAGGCAGGTTTAATGCTGGTGGAAGTATGGATATTTAATATCGCTTATTTGAATTTTATGCAAGTAGCGTGATCCATATCAATATCATCAAATATTAATCCTTCACAAGTAGGATAATCATGCTTAGCTCTTCTTAGAAGTATTCTATACATTTCTTTTGGTTTTCCAGTCCAAACTAATCCAGTTTTTTTTACTGTGCCTAGTACTTCGTACTCTGCCAAAGGTTTTGATTGAATAAATACATAAATTCCTTCAGCTTGATCAACTGAAGCATTGTCTTTTTTAGCTTGATTTTGTGTCTGTCCAAATGTTGCCATTGAGATTAAAAAGCTAAAGATTAATAAAGAATAAACTTTCATAAATAAATAAATTTGGTTATTAAATAAATTAAGGCTTGAATTTAGTTTAAAGAAATTTAGTTTGTATATAGAAATAAAGATTCCTTGCCAAATAAGGTCAATCGTTTGGGAGAGTATTTAATTTTGACTTTATTTGTCAAAATATTTATCAACATGTTTAATCAGAATAGAATATACAGGCTATTTCAGCTGATAAATTATCTGAAGGCAAGACCAGCTAAAACGGTACGAAGTATTGAAACATTCCTAGATACTTCCGAAAGAACGGTATATCGTTACCTCGATTTATTGAAAGACTTGGGCTTCAATATTGAGAAAGACAGTAACAACAAAATATTCATCTCTGTTTCTTCAGACATAGACCTTATTCCTTTTACACCCCAGGAAGCGGACTACCTAAAAAAACTCATCTTATCTACTGGAAAGAAAAACCAATTGGCTCAAAGTGTTTTGCAAAAAGTACAGCAATCCAGCGAAATACAAATTGGAGCCGACAGTTTGTTCAAAGCGCACCTGGCAAAAATTGTGGAGCAAATTTCAGTGGCAATCATAGAAGGAAAACAGCTTTTAATAAAAGGTTACAGTTCTGCCAACAGTCAAAGTATTTCCGATCGTTTGGTAGAGCCTACTTGCTTTACCGATAATTACGATGCTGTTTCTGCCTTTGAAATTAAAACGAGGCTTAACAAGTACTTCAATATTGAGCGAATGGCTAGTGTTGAAGTATTGGAAACTCCTATGAAGCATGAAGCCCAGCATGAATTTCACAAGCCTGATATTTTTGGTTTCCAGGGCAAGAGCATGAATAAAGAAATTGAATTGCAAATGACCATGAGGGCTTACCTTGTATTTAAAGAAGAATACCCAATGAGTGCAGCATTTATTAAGCAAATTCCCGATACAGGCAAGTATTATTTCAAAGCAAATGTGCAGAGCTATAAAGCACCAGGACGTTTTGTAATGGGCTTTTTAGAGGAGGTAAAAGTGGTAGGCTCAAAAGAATTT
>RFSL01000266.1 GCA_009923965.1 Flavobacteriia bacterium
TGCGATATAAAATATTTTGATTACTGTTATCTTGACTTTTAAGCTTTCTATTAATTTACTTAACTTTGCACATGTCATTATTAAATAAATCAATGATTCGTTATAAAACTGCTGCAGAAATTGAAATCATGCGGGAGGCTGCACAAATTGTAAGTCGTACCCTAGGTTTAGTTGCCAAGTTCATGAAGCCCGGAACAACGCCTCGTGAATTGGATAAAATGGCTGAAGCATACATTCGTTCTCAAGATGCACTTCCAGGATTTCTAGGCTTGTATGGTTGTCCTAGTACTTTACTAATATCTATTAACGAACAAGTTGTTCATGGTCTGCCTACCGATATTCCCTTTAAAGATGGCGATATCGTTTCTGTTGATTGTGGATCACTTTATAAAGGTTATTACGGTGATCATGCTTATACTTTTGAGATTGGAGAGGTTTCCGCGGAGGTGAAGAAATTATTGCAGGTTACAAAAGAATGCTTGTATTTGGGGATACAACAATGCACCACATCCAATCGAATTGAAGATATTGGTTGGGCAATTCAAACGCATGCAGAGAAACACTCTTATGGTGTTGTGCGTGATTTAGTGGGACATGGATTAGGAAAACAACTTCACGAGGAGCCTCAAGTTCCAAACTATGGTAGAAGAGGTCGTGGAAAGCAAATTCAGAATGGTTTAACTCTTGCAATTGAGCCAATGATAAACATGGGTACAGAAAAAGTAAAAACCTTAGATGACAAGTGGACTATCGTAACGGCAGACGGAAAGCCAAGTGCACATTTTGAACATAATATCGCGGTTGTAGATGGAGAACCTATTATTCTCTCTACTTTTGATTATATCTATGAAGTTTTAGGGAAGTAGATGTCACGGGAAAAAAGAACGGTTTTTATTGTAATATTAACCCTTTTCGTTTATGCACTTACTCAATTTTTAGAGTCTGGAGTATTTCTTTTTCCCTTTCCTCTTTTTGATGCCATTCTTCTTCTTATTTCTTTTCAATTTATATACTGGAATAGAAATATCATATTTGAAAAAAAGAATCTGTATTTCCTTTTCTATTTATTAGCATTGATTTTTAAAGTTATTTCTAGTCAATTCTTCTTGGCATTAATCTATAAGGACCAAGATTTAGAGCAACTTAATTCAGGAATTTTCCTAGATGTTATATTGATATTTAGTGCTTTTTTCTTGGCTTTATTTTTTATTCTATGGAAATTAAAACAAGATAAAACAGTGAGTTGGGTTCTTACACTACTTTTTATTGCACTAAGTTTTTCTATTTTCTTTGAAAGCACAAGTCTTTTATCATTTTTTACAATACCTGTGTTCGCTTGTTATTTATTTTTTAAGAAAGTGCAAACTGATTTTACATATTTGTTCTTTCTTCATGCTTTTATCAGCATTATGACTTTAACAATGGTTTTACAGTTAAACTAGCGGCTAATTACGCGAATCAATCCTTTGATTTTATCTCTTTTAGCTTTCAATTCATCTATGTTCTTTCCGGTGATAGTAATATGT
>RFSL01000267.1 GCA_009923965.1 Flavobacteriia bacterium
CAGAAATAAACATTTTAATTAAAAGGTAATGGCAAAACTTACGAAGAAAATAAAGGAAGCCCTTTCAAAATACGATGCAACGCAAGCGTATTCGCTTGAAAAAGCAGCGGAGATTTTGAAAGAAATTTCTTATACAAAATTCGATGCCTCTGTGGACATAGATGTTCGCTTAGGAGTAGATCCCCGCAAAGCGGACCAAATGGTTCGTGGCGTGGTTGCCCTACCTCATGGAACAGGTAAAGACGTACGAGTTCTCGTATTGTGTTCACCTGATAAAGTAGAGGAGGCAAAAGCAGCCGGTGCGGATCACGTGGGATTGGATGATTACATTGCAAAAATCGAGAGCGGCTGGACCGATATCGACGTAATCATTACGATGCCGACAGTGATGGCAAAATTAGGCCGTTTGGGTCGTGTGTTAGGACCTCGCGGTCTGATGCCTAACCCAAAGTCGGGTACAGTGACTTTGGATGTAGGAAATGCAGTGAAAGAAGTGAAAGCAGGTAAAATCGACTTTAAAGTTGACAAAACTGGTATCATCCATACCTCAATAGGTAAGGTTTCTTTTGGAGCTGATAAAATTGTAGATAATGCATTAGAAGTAATCAATACATTGATGAAATTAAAGCCCTCTTCTGCAAAAGGAACTTATGTTAAATCGATCAATTTATCATCGACAATGTCTCCGGGCATTATTATAGATAAAGGGACAGTAACTGGATTGTAATCATGACAAGAGAAGAAAAAAATCAGATTATTGATGAGTTGAGCGAAAAGTTCGCGGCAACTCCGTACTTCTACTTGGCAAGTACAGCTGGACTATCTGTAGCAGAGGCAACTCAGTTTCGCAGAATGTGTTTTACTAAAGGCGTGGAATACAAGGTGTTCAAAAACACATTGATTTCAAAAGCGTTAGCAAAAACAGGAACAGATTATAGTTCTTTAGATGCTGAAGTTTTGACCGGAATGACAGGAATTATCTTCTCCCCAGGAGATGCTAAATTACCTGCTAAACTGATCAAAGATTTCAAAAAAGAAGCAGGTAAAGACAAAATTAAGTTCAAGGCGGCTTCCATTGAAGGTGGATTGTACATTGGCGAAGGCCAATTAGTATCACTAGAAAACATCAAGTCGAAAAACGAGATGATTGGCGAAGTGATAGGCTTATTGCAATCGCCTGCTAAAAATGTCATTAGTGCATTATTAAGCGGCGAAAAGAAATTAGCTGGAATCGTGAAGACTTTGTCTGATCGACCTGAATAATTTTCAACAAGTTTAACAAGAGGGTAATCCTCATAAAATAATTAATTTATAACTATTAAATTTTCAAAAAATGGCAGATTTAAAAGCGTTCGCTGAACAATTAGTGAACTTAACTGTAAAAGAAGTAAATGAATTAGCTACTATCCTTAAGGATGAGTACGGTATCGAACCTGCTGCTGCGGCTCCAGTTATGATGGCTGGCGGTGCTGCTACTGGTGGTGGTGAAGAAGCTGCTGCTGAGAAAACAGAATTCGATGTT
>RFSL01000268.1 GCA_009923965.1 Flavobacteriia bacterium
CTTGTTCTGATTTGGCTTTGAGTCGAGTATTGAAAAAGTATGATGTAGAAAATGACAGAATTCACCTTGAAAGCCTAGCAAAAAATAGTACTTTTGCACTAAACGGAAAAAAATTCAAGAAAGGAGATTTAAGACGCAGTCGCTATGTTTGCATTGAAATAGCCTCAGGAAAACCGTTTCTTGTTCACGCTTTAGCAAATGTTTACATAATTTCAGAATAGCATGAATAACAATTATGGTCTAATAATGGCAGGAGGTATTGGAAGTCGCTTTTGGCCACTATCAACATCAAAAAAACCCAAACAATTTTTAGATGTGCTGGGAATTGGCAAATCACTTTTACGTTTGACATTTGAGAGAATGCTTAGTTCAGTTCCAAAAAACCAAATTTATATTTTAACAAATACAGCCTATTTATCTTTGGTATTGGAGCAATTACCAGAAATAAGTGAAAATCAAGTGCTATGCGAACCGCTTCGTAAGAATACAGCTCCATGCATTGCCTTTTCAGCCGCTAAGATTTTAAAGATAAATGCTGAAGCGACATTAATTGTAACACCATCTGATCATTTAATCCTTAATCAAACTCGCTTTAATGAAATTATTCAAACTGCAATAAAAGTTGCAAATGAAAGTGAACACCTTGTTACTCTTGGAATTGCCCCTACTCGACCAGATACTGGATATGGTTATATTGAATTTTCAAAAGAAAAGATGATTCAAAAGGGCGAAGCGACATCTGTTATCCAATTTTGCGAAAAACCAAACGTAGAAACTGCCGAAAAGTTTTTGTCTGCAGGAAATTTCTATTGGAATGCAGGGATTTTTGTATGGAGGGCAGATGTTATTTTAAAATCTTTAAGCGATTTTCAACCAAAGCTTTATGCTTTATTCACTTCAAATCTATCAGCTTACGATAGCCCAAATGAAAAAGAATATATCAATCATGCTTTTAATGAATGTGAGGATATTTCTATTGATTTTGCTGTTATGGAACATGCGAAAAATGTTTCTGTAGTTTTATCAGACTTTGATTGGAGCGACCTTGGAACGTGGGGAAGCCTGAACGAACACCTAATAAAAGACGAAAATAATAATGCCATTATTGGTGAAAATGTATTTCTAATTGATTCTGAAAATTGCCTTATTAATATGCCTGATAATAAATTAGTCTTAATAGATGGTTTGAAGGATTATATTGTAGTAGAATCCGATAATATGCTAATGATTTTAAAAAACTCCAACGAGCAAGATTTAAAAAAATACCTTAAGCAATTGGAAGAAGCTAAATCTCAATTCTTTAAAAATTAATGGTAAAAATTAGAGACATAGAATTGGGAGATTTTCCACTATTACTTGCTCCTATGGAAGATGTTAGTGATCCACCATTTAGAGCTCTATGCAAAAAACATGGTGCAGATTTGATGTACACAGAATTCATTTCTTCTGATGGCTTAATTCGTGATGCTGCAAAAAGTGTTCAAAAACTTGATATTTTTG
>RFSL01000269.1 GCA_009923965.1 Flavobacteriia bacterium
TTTCTGTTTTGTGAGAAAGAAGTTCCTTACAGCTGTCAAGTAGAAATTGAAGAATACATTGAAGAAGGGCTTTTAATAAAGATTCGAGCTTTGATTATTGTTGAGCGAGATTCCCAAAAAGGAATTCTTATCGGTAAGCGAGGAGAGATGTTACAGCGAATTGGAAAAGCAGCTCGCGAAGAAATGGAAAAGTTTTTAAATGCAAAAGTCTTTTTAGAGAATTTTGTAAAAGTTGACAAGGATTGGCGTTCAACGGATGCGAAATTAAAAAAATATGGATATTAATTCCAGTAAATAAATTAGTAGAATAGAAATCAATGGGCAATATTGTAGCTATAGTAGGAAGACCAAATGTTGGAAAATCAACATTGTTTAATCGCTTAACAGAATCCAGAGATGCGATTGTGAAAGAGGTTAGTGGTGTTACGCGTGACAGAATTTATGGGAAAGGGGAGTGGAATGGCTATCAGTTTTCTGTAATTGATACTGGTGGTTATGCCACTGTTAAAGAAGATATTTTTGAAGGTGAAATCAGAAAACAAGTTGAACTCGCAGTCGAAGAAGCAACTCTTATTCTCTTTATGGTTGATGTAATGACTGGAATTGGAGAAATGGATCAAGTTGTTGCAGAATTATTGCGAAAGAGTAAAAAGCCAGTGATGATTGTAGCCAATAAAGTTGACAATGTCGAACGTGTTGGTCTGTCTTCTGAATTTTATTCCTTTGGTCTTGGTGATGTTTATGATTTGTCGGCAATAAATGGCAGTGGTACAGGAGAAATTTTGGATGCAGCAGTAAAATATTTAGATAAAACTGATGAATCTGTTCGTGAAGAAGATTCCTTGCCACGTTTTGCAATTGTAGGTCGACCAAATGTTGGTAAATCGTCTTTAGTGAATGCTTTTACAGGTCAAGAAAGAAATATTGTAACTGATATTTCTGGAACAACACGTGACTCAATTCATACGCGATATAAGGCCTTTGGCTTTGATTTTTTAATGATTGACACTGCTGGAATTCGTAAGAAAGCAAAAGTTACTGAGGACATTGAATATTATTCCGTTTTACGTTCTGTTAGAACAATTGAGAATGCAGATGTATGCTTATTTCTAATGGATGCAAGCGAAGGACTTCAAAAGCAAGATTTAAGCATTTATTACATGATTGAAAAAAATTCCAAGGGTGTAGTTGTCCTCGTAAATAAATGGGATCTAGTAGAGAAAGATCATACGACAATGTTGGAATATGAAGCAAATTTGAGAGAGCAATTAGCCCCTTTTAATGATGTTCCAATTATTTTTACTTCAACGATAACAAAACAGCGAATTCATAAAGCTTTGGAGTCTGCAATGAGGGTTCATGAAAATCGTACAAGAAAAATAACGACTTCAAAATTGAATGATGTGATGTTGGATATTATTAATGCAACTCCACCTCCTGCAATTAAGGGAAAATACATTAAAATTAAATATGTTCAACAGTTGCCACCATT
>RFSL01000270.1 GCA_009923965.1 Flavobacteriia bacterium
TCAACCATTCTTTTGGCTTTTTCCAAAACCATATTAGCAACTTTTACGTGGCGTTCTGCAGGTTCATCGAAGGTGGAAGCAATAACTTCAGCTTTTACGCTTCTTGCCATGTCTGTTACCTCTTCTGGTCGCTCATCAATTAACAAAACAATTAAGTAGGTTTCGGGATGATTTGCAGCAATTGCATTCGCTACATCTTTAAGCAACATTGTTTTTCCAGTCTTTGGCTGCGCAACAATCATTCCACGTTGACCTTTTCCAATAGGAGCAAAAAGATCCATAACACGTGTGGAAAGTGTTTCCTGCTTGTGTCCTGTTAATTTGAATTTTTCCGATGGGAAAAGAGGAGTTAAATATTGAAATGGAACACGGTCACGAATGTAAGATGGATGTCTACCATTAATCGACTCAACTTTTACCAAAGGGAAGAATTTTTCTCCTTCTCTAGGCGGACGAATAGTTCCTTTTAATGTGTCACCCGTTTTTAAACCAAATAATTTTATCTGATTTTGAGAAACATAAATATCGTCTGGTGAGGGAAGATAATTGTAATCAGATGATCGCAAAAAACCGTATCCATCTTGAATTACTTCTAAAACTCCTTCAGCAGTTACAATTCCAACTAAATCATAATTCTCATCTGATTTCTCAACTGGATTCTCGTTTGGAATATGACCTTGATTGTGCTGATTCGCATGCTGAGGTTTATTAGGGTTTTGCCTCTTATTATCAAATTTGTGAGCTTGTCTTTCTTGACGAATGTTTTGTTCGGGTACTTCTTGATTATTCCTTAATTCAATTGATTTATCTGAATTTTGTTGTGTTTCAGTGACAGAGATTTCTTTTGAAGCGATATCTATGCTTTTTACTTCTTTCACTTCAATCTTAAGCTCAGACTGAGAATTTTCATCTATGGGTATTTCTTTTTTTACAATCTTTCGAGTGCGTTGTTTTTTTTGATTTTCACCCTCACTAGAATTACTAATGATATCATTTTTCTGTTCTTCAGACGAATCAGAATTTTCATTTGCTGTGGTGTCACCCATAATTTTCATTTGTTTTTTAGGATTTTTATTTCTAGAGGTATAGCCTTATGCTACTATTTTTAAAGGATAGAATTTCGATGGAAATTATATTAATTTTATATTGTTAAGAGTAAGATATTAATATGTTTTACTGTAATAAATTTGGGGGAAATAACCCTTTAGGGTCTTAGAATTAATTCAAATTTAATTAATATTTTCTAATTAGCAAGAAAATTTAGGTTTTTCTTTTTTTCTTTTTTGCTGCAGGAAAAAGAATGTTGTTTAAAATTAATCTATATCCTGGTGAATTTGGGTGAAGATTCAAATCTGTCTGTGGGTCATTCACTAAATGTTGGTAATCTTCTGGGTCATGACCGCCATAAAATGTCCAAGTTCCTTGCCCCATTTCTCCATGAATGTAGCGTGCAGTTCCTGCAACTTTATTTTC
>RFSL01000028.1 GCA_009923965.1 Flavobacteriia bacterium
AAAAGTAACTGTTAATCCTTATGATTGGAATACAAATGGTCAAGCCCATTACCGATATTATCTTTCAGATGACGGATCTAATTTTTCTGACTCTGTCGATTTAGTATTGAGTTATACTGCAGCGCTTAAGCCAGTGAAAGAAGAAATCTCAGTAAATATTGGACCTAATCCTGCTGCCGATTATGTTCAAATAACCATGAATGGAGTAGAATCAGCCAACTTAAAGATTATGGATGCTTTAGGAACGACTATTTCTAAAGAAGCTATTTTTTCATCGAAAAAAATTAATGTTTCTGATTTAAGGAATGGTGTCTATTTCCTAGTTATCGAGATTCCAGGATCAAAAACAATCACTCGAAAAGTGATTATCCGTCATTAAATGATTTCTCATTATTGTATTATTTCTGACAAACTTAATCGTCTAATTATAGACTATGTCAAAAAAGCGTAAAAACACCTCTCCCTCAGGTAAAAAAAAAGGGGGCATAAGCACACTTCTTATTAAAGTTTTTGAGCGAAAGCCAGGAGAGGAATTAACACATAAACAAGTTTGTGAACTTGTGGATGCTAGAGATCCTGCAACCCGTCAAATGGTGTTTGATTCTTTGAATAGATTAGTTGAAAGTTCTGTTTTAAAACGAACAAATCACTTTACTTTTTCCCTTGGAAAAAACAATTCTTTGTTTGAAGGGATAATTCAATTAACGCAACGAGGATCTGGATTTGTTGTTTGTGAAGGAGAAGAAAAAGACATTTTTATCGCACCACAAAATATTGGTCAAGCATTGAATGGCGATAGTGTAAAAGTCCGTGTATTTAAAAAAGGTCCAAAACGCGATGAGGGTGCAATTGTTGAAATAAAGGAAAGAGCAAGAACACAATTTGTAGGAACGCTCCAATTCAACCAAAAAGGTGCACTTTTGATTCCAGATAACAATCGCGTAAGTACAGAAATCCAAATCACAATAGAAAACTTGAATGGCGCCAGAGATGGGGAGAAAGTTCTTGTTAAAATTATTGCCTGGCCGAAATCTGCCGGGATTCCTTATGGAGAAGTAAGTTCTGTTATAGGAATGCCTGGAACGAATGACACTGAAATGCTATCGATTTTATATAATCAAGGCATTGATCCTATTTTCCCGCAAGCAGTAATAAACGAAGCTGAATTTGTACCAATTAACTTAGATTCTAAAGAGATAGAAAGTCGCAGAGATTTTAGAGCTATTACAACTTTTACAATTGATCCTTTAGATGCTCGAGATTTTGATGATGCAATTTCATTTCGCAAATTAGACAATGGTCATTTTGAAATCGGTGTTCATATTGCAGATGTAAGCCACTATGTTAGACCAGGTTCAGCAATGGACACAGAGGCATTGCGGCGTTCAAATTCAGTTTACTTAGTTGACCGAGTTGTTCCGATGCTACCAGAGCAACTTTCAAATATTGCTTGTTCTTTGCGGCCGAACGAAGACAAATATACTTTCTCCTCTGTTTTTGAGATTGACACTTCAGGAAAAGTATTTGCTGAATGGTTTGGAAAAACTGCTATTCATTCGGATCGGCGCTTTACCTATGAAGAGGCACAAGAAATTATTGAGGGAAAAGATGGTGATTTTAAGGAAGAAATTTTAATAATTGATAAAATCGCAAAAATTTTGCGGAAGGCACGCTTGAAACAAGGAGCTTTAAGCATTGAATCTGAAGAAATGCGCTTTAAATTAGACGAGAAAGGAAATCCAAAAGAGGTGATTATTAAAACTTCAAAAGACGCTCACAAGTTAGTTGAGGAATTTATGCTTTTAGCAAATCGCCATGTTGCAACGTATCTTTCTAAACCAAAAAAAGGCAAGGATTTATTTCCAATGATCTACCGTGTACACGATGTTCCGGATCCTGCAAAAATTCAATTATTTGCTGTTTTTATTGAGAAATTTGGATACAAATTAGATCTTCAAAATCCCGCTAAAATCGCACAAAATTTAAATGCATTATTTGAAGATGTGCGTTTCAAAAATGAATATTCACTAATTCAAACCATGGCAATTCGCTCCATGGCAAAAGCAGCTTATGATACTGTAAACATTGGACATTATGGCTTAGCTTTTCAATATTATTCTCATTTTACCTCTCCCATTCGACGTTATGCAGATTTAGTTGTTCATCGCATTTTACAAGAAGAATTAACGAATCAAAAACACCATTACGGAAATGATTTAAGTGAAATTTGCAAAAAGATTTCTAAAAATGAGCGCAAGGCATCTGAAGCAGAAAGAGAATCAACAAAGTATTTCCAAACTCTATTTGTTTTAGATCATATTGGAGAAGTTTTTTCAGGAACAATTTCCGGAATTGCAGAACACGGAATGTTTGTTCGAATGGATGAAAATCACTGTGAAGGAATGGTCGCAATGCTTGATATCCCAGGAGATCGCTTTTATTTTGATATGGAAAAGTTTAGGATCGTCGGAGCAAAAACAAAGAAAGAATACAATTTTGGAGATAAAGTTCAAGTGTTGGTTCAGCAAGTAAATCCTCGAAAACGCCAAATAGATTTAGAGTTAGTGCCTGCACCCTGAATGAAATTAATGCAGCTGTAAAATAATTTTTACCTTTGAATATGTCAAAATATGTTTTAGTCACGGGTGGAGCTGGTTACATTGGATCTCATACAGTTGTGGCGCTAGTAGAAAATGGTTATACTCCTATAATTTTAGATGATTTCAGAAATGCTAATCGTGTTGTGCTAGATGGCTTGACTAAAATTCTTGGTTTTCTTCCTGAAATTATTGAGGTAGATGTTTGTGATGACAAGGCCCTTCGTGCAATTTTCCAAAAATATTCTTTTGAGGGAATTATTCATTTTGCAGCCTATAAAGCCGTTGGAGAATCCGTTCAAAATCCATTAAAATACTACCAAAATAATCTTTCTGGTTTAATCAATATACTTAATAAAATGCTTGAGTTTGGTGTAAAAAACCTTGTTTTTTCGTCGTCTTGTACTGTGTATGGTGAACCTAAGGAGCTAAAAGAGGTGTCGGAGGACAGTCCAAAAAACCTTCCGTCTTCGCCTTATGGTTATACAAAATGGATTGGCGAGCAAATAATGGAAGATACTTTTCTAGCTCACCCGGAATTATGTTTAATTAATTTGCGTTATTTTAATCCAGTCGGAGCCCATAAAAGTTCATTTATTGGAGAATTTCCACTTGGGAAACCAAGTAATTTACTGCCATTTGTTACACAAACTGCTATAGGCAAGCAGGATTTTTTAACTGTCTTCGGAAATGATTATCCAACGCGAGATGGAACCTGTATAAGAGATTATATTCATGTTATGGATTTAGCAGAAGCACATGTTAAAGCGCTTGCTTTTTTAGAAGACCATAAAAAAGGTTGTCTTGAAGCTGTAAACATTGGAACGGGAAAAGGCACAAGTGTTTTAGAAATAATTTCCTGTTTTGAAGAAGTATCAAAGTGTAAATTAAATTGGTCATTTGGCCCTAAACGGGAAGGTGATGTTGTAGAGATTTTCGCAAATTGTGATAAAGCTTCAAATCTATTAGGATGGAAATCAAAACTATCTATAAATGATGCAGTTATTGATGCTTGGAAATGGGAGCTGTTTCTTTCTGAAAAATAAATTAATTTTAGAGCATGATAATTGACACCCACGCACATCTTTATGCTGAGGAATTTTCTGAGGATCAAACAGAAGTTTTTATTCGTGCTGCAGCTGCAGGCGTACATTATTTTTTACTCCCAAATATTAATAGTGAAAGTATTCCTCTCATGGAAAAACTGATGAAGGAGCAAAAAAACACAATTCCAATGATGGGTTTACATCCTTCTTATGTGAAAGAAAATTGGAGGGAAGAATTAAAAATAATAGAAACTCACTTATTCAAAAATCCAAGTAAATATTGTGCAGTAGGGGAAATTGGAATGGACTTATTTTGGGATAAAACGTTTATTGAAGCACAAAAAATAGTTTTTCGAACACAAATTTCTTGGGCTAAAAAATTAAAATTACCAATAGCTATTCATGCTCGAGATGCATTTGATGAGATTTTTGAAATTCTTGACGAAGAAAATGATGAAACGCTAAAAGGAGTTTTCCATTGTTTCACAGGAAGCATAGAACAGGCAAATAAAATTTTAGACTACGGAGGATTTAAGTTAGGAATAGGTGGAGTAATTACGTATAAAAATTCTGGCTTAACAGAGGTCTTAAATTCTGTAGAGTTGAAACACCTCGTTGTAGAAACAGATGCCCCTTATCTTTCACCTGCCCCTTTTAGAGGAAAGCGAAACGAAAGCGCCTATTTATCATACATTATTGAAAAAATCTCAGGAATCTACAAATTTTCAGATGCTATAATTGCAGAAGTCACTTCTCAAAATGCAATAGAACTATTTCAACTTGAAAAATTTAAAAGCAACTAACTATGCGTTCTATTTTATTAATTTATACAGGTGGCACCATTGGCATGATTAAAGATCCACAAAGTGGAGAATTACTTAGTTTTGATTTTGCATATGTCTATGATCATATTCCTGAACTAGCACGCCTAAATATTGACTTAAAAAGTATTAGTTTTCCTAAGCCGATAGATTCATCTGAAATAACACAAGAACATTGGAAGAACTTAGCTCAAATTATTATTGAAAACTATGAAGGTTATGATGGATTTGTAGTCCTTCATGGTTCCGATACAATGGCTTTTACTTCTTCCGCCTTAAGTTTCATGCTTCAGGGCTTAAAAAAACCAATTATTTTCACGGGTTCACAATTACCAATAGGAACAATTCGAACAGATGGAAAAGAGAATTTAATAACTGCAATAGAAATTGCAGCAGCTTTTGATGAGAAAACTGGCGAAGCGATTGTACAAGAAGTTGCTGTATATTTTGAATACTCCCTTTACAGAGGTAATCGTTGCTCAAAAATTTCTGCAAACCAATTTGAGGCGTTTGAGTCACCTAATTATCCTAGTTTAGCAGTTGCAGGTGTGAATATTGAATACCTTAAAGATCGACTTTTTAGAACTAAAAAAAGTGCCTTAACTGTTCAAAGTTCCTTTTCAAATCAAATTGCATTAATAAAATTATTTCCAGGAATTCCTTTTGAGTTATACAAAGATTTATTTAATATTAACAATACAAAAGCTGTAGTAATAGAAACTTATGGCACAGGGAATGCTCCAAGCAATTCTATTTTACAAGCACTTATTTCTGCTTATATTTCAAATGGTGGATTGGTTTTAAACGTCACGCAATGCAGTTCAGGATCGGTTAAACATGGTGCATACCACACAAGCGCGTTCTTTCAAAAAGCTGGGGTTATTTCTGCAAATGACTTAACAACAGAGGCAGCATTAACAAAACTGCAATATTTATATGGGCAGAATTTATCAGTAGATGAGGTAAAAATTCAGTTGAATAGTTCTTTAGTTGGAGAAATGGGGAATTAAGAAAGCTCTTTTATTCCTCCATCTTCAACTTGAATAATTCTCCCTGGAAATTTTTTTACCATTTGCATATCATGCGTTGCCATTAAAATTGCAGTTTTTTCTTCTTTAGCTACAGCAATCAACAAGTGCATAATTTCTTCTGAGGTTTCGGGATCTAAATTCCCTGTTGGTTCATCAGCTAAAATTAATTTAGGAGAATTCAGAAGGGCCCTTGCTATAGCAACTCTTTGTTGCTCACCAATTGATAAAACATTAGCGTATTCTTTTGCTTTTTTTTCAATGCCAACCAGTTGCAGACAACTTAATGCGCGTTTATGAATCAATTCTTTATCTTTCCATCCTATTGCTCGTAAAACAAAATAGAGGTTTTGAATTACCGTTCTATCCATTAAAAGTTGGAAATCTTGAAAGACAATCCCTATTTTTCTGCGAAGAAAAGGTATTTCTTTTTTACTCAATGTTCTGAGATTGTAACCTACTACTGAACCGTCACCTTCTGTCATCGAGAGTTCTCCGTAAAGCAATTTTAATAGACTACTTTTTCCGATTCCTGTTTTTCCGATAAGATAGGCAAATTCTGTTTCATGTAATTCAAGGGAAACATTGGCCAATATTAGTTTTTTTTGTTGATAAATTTGCGTATTAACAAGAGATATTACATTTGACACAGCGTTTTTTTTACAAATTTGATAAAACATGCTTAAGCTAAAAACAACAAGGCATTTATATCTTAACAAAGGCAAGTTTAAAACTTTTGAAACAGCAAAATTTCTTACTGCAAGCTACTTTGTAATTTTACCAACGATGCTGAAATATATATTTGTTTTACTTATAATTATTCCTTTTGCGATTTTATCTCAAAAAACTGATAAATATACTAGTAGTTATGCGCAATATTATCGAGCCGAAGAACTTTTTCAAAAAGCTCAATTTAGTGCAGCACGCGAAGAATTTAGAGAATTTATTAATTCTAGCAGAAACGAAAATGATCCATTAATTGTTAAGGCTTTCTATTACGAAGGACTTTCTGCTTTAGAATTGTATAACAATGATGCTATAGCTCTTTTAGAAACCTTCAATAAAAAATACCCTGATAATATTTATAAACACACTATTGGTTTCAGGGTGGGCAAGTATTTTTTTCAAAAAGAAGATTTTGAGAATTCGCAAATTTGGTTTGAAAAAGTACCCATAAAAGAACTTGAAAAAAAACTACACGAAGAATTTTTATTTAAATGGGGGTATTCTGCCTTACAAAATGGCAATAAGCAAGTTGCTATTTTGGCATTTCGGGATGCAAAAGATGGGAAATCACAGTACGCGACTCCGAGCTTATACTTTTTCTCCTATCTAAACTACCTTTCTTCTTCTCTTCAGATTGCTTTAGAAGGGTTCGAAAAATTAAGATTAGATGCAACTTTTTGTGGTGTTGTTCCCTATTATATTGCACAAATTTATCATAAGCAAGAGCGCTATCAAGAGGTAATTGATTTTGCTCCTACACTTGCTAATTGTACTTTCATTGACAATGAATCGGATGTTAATCATCTAATTGGAAGCGCACATTATCATATGAGTAACTATGCTTCTGCAATACCATATCTTGAAAATTTTAATCAAAAATCCCGACCAACAAGAGATGACTTTTATGAGTTAGCATTTTGTTATTATAAATCTAAAAACTATGAAAAGGCAATCAAGCAATTTGATAAAGTAACAAGTTCTAATGATAGTTTAGCGCAAGTGGCGATGTATCAAATAGGAGAATCCTATCTAGCTTTAGGGAAATTACTTCCTGCTCGAAGCGCCTTTGAACGAGCTTCTGAAATGAATATTCTTTCTGATATTCAAGAAGATGCGTTGTATAATTTTGCGGTAATTTCATTTAAAGTTGACATTAACCCATACGATGAGTCAGTTCGGGCTTTTGAAGATTATTTAAATAAATATCCAAATTCATTAAGAACTAAAGACGTCTTTCAATATTTAGTAAATGTTTACACAAACACGAGTAATTTTTCAAAGGCACTTGAATCTTTAGATAAATTACCTTCTAAAGACAATCAATTAAACTCTGTTTATCAAACAGTCGCATTTAACTATGGGGTAGAACTTTTTCAAAAAGAAGATTGGGCTAATTCGAAAAAAGCTTTTGAGTTAGTTAGTCGCTACCCAATTGACCCAGAAATGCTAGCCTTATCAATTTACTGGATGGCTGATATAGATTTTCGGATGAATAATTTAGATGCTGCAATAAGTACTTATCGCTTGTTTTTCGGTTCACCAGGGTCTAATGCATTACCACAAAAAATAGATGCTTATTATAATATTGGTTATGCCTATTTAGGGCAAGAAAAAATAAAAGATGCCATCAACTCTTTTAGAATATACCTACAATCAAATCCCCAAAACAAAGAAAAAAAAATAGATGCTTGTTTTAGAATTGCAGATTGTTATTATCTAAATCAGGACAACAACATTTTAGCAATTCAGTATTATAATGAGGCATTAAAGTTGAATACTGATTTAAATGATAAAGCATTATTCTATTTGGCAAAATCATACGGTTATAATGGGGAATTAGATCAGAAAATTAGTGCTCTAAAAGAATTATTAAAAGATTATCCTTCCTCAAAATACAGAATGAACGGCACTTATGAATTGGCAAGATGCTTTGTTTCTATAGCAGAATATGATCAGGCTCTGGCTTTATACCAATTGTATGTTTCCGAATATCCTAAAGCAATTAATATAATAGATTCTAGGATAGGGATTGCAGATTTATACTATAAAAAATCGGACTATGCTCAGGCGGAGTTGGAATACATTAAAATTCTCGATGAATTTGAAAAAGTGAGAGATATTTGTGAAAAAGCTGTAAAGGGCTTAGTAGATGTTTACGCTGCACAAAAAACTCCTGAAAAGGCAGCTGAAATAGCAGATCGCTATCCTTGTGCTAATATTTCTAAAGATGAAAAAGAAAATCTTTTTTATAATCCTGCATTTCAAAGTTATGCAGATAGTTCTTATACTGATGCTATATCAAAATTTCAAGTATATCTTTCCAAATTCCCAGATGGACGATTTGTAAACGAAACCTACTACTTTTTAGGCAATAGTTTCTATAAAACAAAAGACACCTTAAATGCACTAATATATTTCGAAAAGTTCTTAGAAACCCCTACAAATGTGTATTCAGAATCTGCTGCATTACGAACAGCAGCCTATTATTATTTAAATAAAAGCTATGAATTAGCATATAAATTTTATGAGAAATTAGAACAGGTTGCGTCAAAACCTACAACTGTTTTCTCTGCAAAACTTGGGCTAATGCGTTGTGCATTTTTAATCGATGATTTTGCTAAAGCAATTGAGTATTCCAAATTTGTTTTAGAATCTGGCGGAATTACAACTCAACTCAAAATTGAAGGAATGTATTCTAGTGGAATATCAAATTATCGTTTAGGGAACTTTGAGGAAGCTTTTTCTCCACTAGAATGGGTAGTAAAAAATACTACTACAGCAATCGGTTCAGAAGCTAAATTTACCTTAGCGGAAATATATTTTAAGCAAGTAAAATACGAGCAAGCAGATATTGAAATAAAGTCTTTACTTAAAATGAAACCAAGTTATAATTACTGGGTTGCAAAAGGTTTAATTTTACAAGCAAGAATTATGATAATAAACAATGAGCTTTTCCAATCTGAGCAAACACTTAAATCTGT
>RFSL01000271.1 GCA_009923965.1 Flavobacteriia bacterium
ATGATTTAGTTCAAAGAAAACACCATTATGCAATTGTTGATGAGGTCGATTCAGTATTAGTTGATGATGCTCGTACTCCCTTAATTATATCTGGACCAACCCCAAAAGGAGATGAGCATGAGTTTCATGAACTGAAACCAAGAATTGAAAAAGTTGTAGCAGCACAAAAACAGTATGTGCAACAATGTCTTATCGAAGCAAAAAAATTATTGACTGTTATAAATACACCACCTGAAGATAAAAATGAAGCAAAAAAGATGCTTGAAGATGGAGGAATTGCCTTGTTACGTGCTTTTAGAGGTTTGCCAAAAAACAGAACACTCATAAAATTCTTATCTGAACCAGGAATCAGAGTCCATTTGCAGAAAACAGAAAATTTTTATATGCAGGAGCAAGGAAAACAAATGAAAAAAATCGATAAAGAGTTGTTTTTCGTAATTGATGAAAAGAATAATACTATTGAATTAACAGACCAAGGAATTGATCTTGTTTCGGGTTCTGAAGACAGAAATTTCTTTATTATGCCTGATATTGGAGCAGAAATTGCTGGAATTCAAAAACAAAATTTAGACAAAGAAAAGTACCTCGAAATAAAAGATGCTTTAGTTCGAGAGTATTCTATAAAATCTGAACGCATTCATTCTGTTAGTCAGTTATTAAAAGCCTACACGCTTTTTGAAAAGGAAGTAGAATATGTTCTTTTAGATGGAAAAGTTAAAATTGTAGATGAATCTACTGGAAGAATTTTGGAGGGAAGAAGGTATTCTGATGGTCTTCACCAAGCAATCGAAGCAAAAGAAAATGTTCAGGTAGAAGCTGCTACACAAACCTATGCAACTGTTACACTACAAAATTACTTTAGAATGTATCATAAGCTTGCTGGAATGACTGGTACAGCTGAAACTGAAGCAAAGGAATTTTGGGATATTTACAAATTAGATGTAATTGTGGTGCCTCCAAATCGACCTGTAACTAGAAAAGATCAAGACGATTTTGTTTATAAAACTGCTCGCGAAAAGTACAATGCTGTTATTGAGGAAATTGAAGTTCTTGTAGCCGCTGGAAGACCTGTTTTAGTTGGAACAACAACGGTTGAAATATCTGAATTGGTTAGTAGAATGCTCCAAATGAAGAAAATTCAACACCAAGTTTTGAATGCAAAATACCACCAAAAAGAAGCTGAAATTGTTGCTAATGCTTCAAGAATTTCTGGAGCTATCAATGTTCCACTAATTTGTGATGCAGACACGGGTTACGGCAACGAACTTAATGTGACTCGAACAGTACATGAATTTGAAAGACATGGAATAGCTGGAATTCATATTGAGGATCAAGTTTTTCCTAAACGTTGCGGACATTTAGCTGGCAAACAAGTGGTGCCGATAGAAGATTTTGTTTCTAAAATAAGAGCTGCTGTTGTTGCTAGACGAGATCCTGATTTTTTGTTAATTGCTCGCTCAGATGCTATT
>RFSL01000272.1 GCA_009923965.1 Flavobacteriia bacterium
GCGATGGTCCAGATTTAGATTTAGGCTGTATGTATGAAATGCAAAACGGCAACAAAGGTGTAATTCAACCCCTTGGGGAAAATTTCGGAAATAAATCACAAGAACCTTTCATACATTTAGATAAAGATGATCGGTCTGGAAGTGCTAGCGATGGAGAAAACATGTTTGTTTTTAAACCTGAACTTGTTAAAAGGGTCATGTTTTTTGCATTAATTTATGAAGGGGCACCAAATTTCCAATCGGTTGGAGGTAGAATGACATTCAAAATAAGTAATGGTGAAGTGATTACCTTAAGTTTAAGCAACCCTGATTCATCATCAATTTTTTGTGCTGCAGCATTATTTGAAAATAAAAACGGAGACTATTTTTTAACTAAAGAAGAACGGTATTTTGCAGGTCATCGACTTGCGGATGCTTATTATAATTTTGGCTTCAAATGGTCAACAGGAAGTAAGTAATAATTTTATAACTAATAATTAAACAAAAAAAAACATCATGAGAAGACTACCAGTGTACCTATTATTGGACACATCAGGATCAATGGCTGGTGAACCAATTGAAGCCGTTAAAAACGGTGTTCAAGTAATGATTAGTTCCTTACGAAATGACCCACAAGCTGTTGAGACAGCATACTTAAGCATCATTACTTTCGATTCGGATGCAAGACAAACTGTTCCTTTAACAGATTTGGCATCATTTCAAATGCCTGATTTAATAGCAACTGGAACAACATCGTTGGGAGAGGCGTTGAAAGTTTTAAGTAATTGTATCAGAACTGAAGTTACAAAAACTACTGCAGAAGTAAAAGGAGATTGGAAGCCATTGGTTTTTATTATGACCGATGGGCAACCTACCGATGATTGGCAAAGTGGTTTAAATGAATTTAAAAATGTTAGAGTAGGAACCGTTGTTGCTTGTGCAGCTGGATCTGGAGCAGATACAAGTGTTTTAAAGCAAATAACTAATGATGTAGTGAGCTTAGAGACTGATCAAGAAAGTATTAAATCATTTTTTAAATGGGTTTCTGCTTCAATTGGTGTTTCTTCAACAAAAGTTGGAGAGAGTGGTACAGAAGCTACCGGTTTAAATCAAATGCCACCCCCACCTGCTGAATTAAATATTGTTGTTTAACATCAATTAATACATGATCTAATGCATAAGCATAAGTTGGTTTTTTCTTTTTCTTCGAATCTGTTCTTGGGTAATAAAAATGCAAAACAGAGTTTTAATTGAAAAACTGTTTTACCGAAATCAAAAAAAGCGATTGAAAGTAAAATAGGTGCAATGCTATTAAAACTAATAATTAGAGGATAATAATTATGAGACGACTACCCGTTTATTTTTTACTCGACACCTCGGGGTCAATGTATGGTACATCCATTGTAGCATTAAACAATTCTTTAAGCGAAATGATAGGTACATTGCGCCAAGATCCCCAGG
>RFSL01000273.1 GCA_009923965.1 Flavobacteriia bacterium
GATTCCGCCGCTAAATGAATTACATCTGTTACTTCGTATTTTTTAAATACAGCTCTTAGCGGCTCGGCATCTACAATATCAACTTTTTCAAACTTATAATTTTCAAGATCAGAGACATCTCTTAAATTTTCCAGATTTCCGGCATATGTTAACTTATCTACGTTTACAATCTGATAATTCGGATATTTTCTTAATAAGCTACGTATCACGTGAGAGCCAATAAATCCGGCGCCACCAGTAACAATAATTACTTTTTCAAATGCCTTATTCATTGCTTTATTGTTTATTTAATTTATCTCTCACTTTGTAAATTCGTTCAATAATATCAACCACTTTCATACCCTCAAGTGCATTTGTTGTTGGAGAAGTCCTGCCTTTTAAAGTATTTATAACGTTTGAAATAATATAATTATGATTTGCTGCAGAACCTTTATACGGCCCATAATCATTTGCAGGATTTGATTCTTTTAAAACAGGCATTTCATAGTCAGAAATAGCACATACTTCAACTTCATTCATGTATTGACCGCCAATTTTTACGCTGCCATTTTTTCCAATAATTGTCATTGAAGATTCTAAATTCTGATTTGCAATAGAAGTAGAATAATTTATACTTCCCATACCACCACTTATAAAATCGAAGCTTACAAATCCTGAATCTTCAAATGCAGTTGTAGTTTGATGATTAAAGTCTGCAAATTTTCCTTGAATATTTTTTATATCTCCAAATAACCAATACATGATATCGATGAAATGTGAAAATTGAGTAAAGAGCGTTCCGCCATCTAAATCTGCTGTTCCTTTCCAACCACCAGACTTATAATAACGATCATCACGGTTCCAATAACAATTCAATTGAACCATGTAAATTTCACCGAGTAACCCGTCAGTTATTACTGATTTAATCCACTCTGAAGGCGGAGAATACCTATTTTGCATCACACAAAAAACATGCTTTGATTCTTGGAGCGCTTTGAAAAGGATTTTTTCACAGCTTTCTTTTGTTAAGCCCATTGGTTTCTCGCAAACAACATTTTTCTTTTCTGCTAATGCCATCAATGACTGTTCGGCATGTAACCCATTTGGCGTACACACATTGACAACATCAAATTCTAAACCGCTTGCAAAAAGTTCTTCAATTGTGCTAAAAAAGGGCACATCAAAGTCTTCCGCGGCACATTCTTTTTTAGATCTAATATCGACCATTGCTACCAATTCGCCTTCAGCATCTCTTCGAATCATTTCTGCATGACGCTTTCCAATATGTCCAGCACCAATAACAACGAAACGTATTTTTGAATTATTTGTCATCTTCTAATTTACTTACTTTTTTATTCTTTAATTCATATTTTTCATTGCTTTCAGAGCAAATAGCGAAACCGTTTTCATCAAAAATCAGACGTTGTCCGTTTTCACTCATCCAACCAATCTGACG
>RFSL01000274.1 GCA_009923965.1 Flavobacteriia bacterium
TCTTATCACTGTTGTCATTATCAATTTCTGATAAATGCTGCCAGGCACTTACAGTTAATTGTAGGGTAACATTATAAAATCCTCTTACAGATTTTGAACCAAATAAATCTTGTGGTGGACTTATCCAAATATTTTGGATTTCATCCACTTCGTCAATAACTATTTTTCTATAATCATTGATTGATACTGGATGAGTATTTAGAATTTTTGGTGCTAAATGAAAAGATTGATCTTCATAATCAACATTTCCTTTGGCATCAGATAGAATATCGGTTATTGGAAAACCTGTTCGGTAAGAAAGGTCGGTTAATGCAAAGCAAAGGGCTTCTAAAATTGTAATTCCTGGGTCATGCAAATTATAGTCTGTCCATTCTGCACCAGAATATTTTTGAACATTTTCTATGGCTTCATCCCTTAGCCTTTCGAAATTCATGGACACATCCGAAATGTCCTTCTCTACTATATTAGATATAACGGGCAGTGGCATTTGCAATAAAAATTTGCTTAATAAAAATATTCCTCCGGTAAGTTCATCTCATCATCCCATAAATTGGTTATGCGGTAATAGATTTGTGTGTCATCACCATAATTCCTTAAAGTCCTGATTTGTAAATCATAGTTATAAGTACCAAAAGATTTCCATCTAATACTGAGATTATTCAAATAAAAGCCATAGCGAGCCCTTGTATATTTTATTTTGCTTTTCGAATTCCCAAAAGCAGACAATGCGGTTGCATGTAAAATCGCAAATCTTCCAGATGTTTTTTTACCTGTTCTTGCAATTAATTCAAAAGCGTGACAGTTGCTTAGCCCCTTTATTACAGAATGCCATTTACTATCTGCTGGAACAAAGCCAGCTCTATAATTACCTGTTCTACCACTCATTGAAACGAAACCATCAACATCTAATTTCAATCCCTCCTCTCTCCTTTTTCCAATTCCTAAACTTCCATCCTGATCAAAGAAAAAAGATTTTTTATCTTCCTCATCTACTTCCAATCCAGCAATATTGGGTCTTAATTTTAAACTGTAAGAGCCCTTGTCATCCACTTCAATATGAAAGAAAGGTTCTAAATCATCCACACTCTTAAAAAAAGTAATTAATTTTTTGGAGATTGCTGAAGAACTGAGAATTAATCCACTGTCATCATCCTTATTAAAGCCATCATCTTGCTTGTTAATCAACGAATCAATTAGGTAAGAAAAATGTTTTTCAGTAGGAATGTCACCATTCTTAAAGAAATTTTTAAGATGTTCCCTGTCGTATATTTTGTTTTTCGAAAATGACATTATTAGAATTTCATGGTTAAAGTAAAAGTAGGTATTTTGTTTTGATTTATTACCACTTTATCAACATTAATTTGATTTTGTTGTTCTGAAAGTATTAATTCTTTTCCTAATTTGAAGTTACCTATTCCAGCTTTGGA
>RFSL01000275.1 GCA_009923965.1 Flavobacteriia bacterium
ACATGAGGTCCGATAATTGAATTCTCAATACAGGCATTTTCTCCAATAAAACAGGGTGGAATAATCTGACTGTTCGTAATTTTAGAAGAGGCATGAATAAGTGGTATATTTTTCTCGAAATCAAAATCTAGAACACGTTTATTTGCATGAACAGTTACTTCTTTATTTCCACAATCCAGCCATTCTGTAACTTCTCCAGGTTTAAAAACGCAGCCAGAACTTGTCATTCTTCTCAAAGCATCAGGAAGTTGGTATTCCCCATTTTTCATGACTTTATTGTCAATCAAATAATCTAATTCTTTTTTCAATTTGGCGCCATCCTTGAAATAATAAATCCCAATCATAGCTAAATCTGAAATAAATTCTTGGGGTTTTTCAATAAAATCAATTATTTCACCTGCAGCATTTAATTTGACAACACCAAATGAACTTGGGTCTTCAATTTGCTTCACCCACAAAATCCCTTCATCTGAAGGCGAAATCTTGAAATCTGCACGAAACAAGGTGTCAGCAAAAGCAACAACAACCGGTCCTACTAATTTTTCAGCGGCACAGAGAACGGCATGAGCAGTTCCTAAAGGTTCTTTTTGGTAATAAATAGATCCCTTTGCGCCTAAATGCGCTGCTACTTGAATTAACTCTTTTTCTACTTGTTCTCCAAAATCGCCGATTACAAATGCAATCTCATCAATTTTATCAGCACAAACTGCCGCAATATCTTCAACTAATCGATGTACAATTGGCTTCCCACCTACAGGAACTAAAGGTTTTGGTAAAGTCAAGGTATGTGGCCTCAATCGACTTCCCCTTCCTGCCATTGGTACAATTATATTCATTTTATTTATTTTAAACCAGTACTTCCAAATCCTCCAACTCCACGTTCTGAATCAGTTAAAACGGCAACTTCTGTTAATGATACATGCTCAACTTTACAAAAAACTAGCTGCGCAATTCTTTCCCCATCTTCAATACTTACAGCCACGTTTGATAAATTCACTAAAATAACGCCAATTTCTCCTCGGTAGTCAGCATCAATTGTTCCAGGAGTATTTAATACACTTAATCCTTTCTTCAAAGCTAAACCACTTCTTGGTCGGACTTGGCATTCTAAGCCATTTTCCATTTCTAAAAATAGTCCTGTTTTTATTAATACGCGATCTAAGGGTTGAATGACAATCGTTGTCTCAATGTTTGCACGAATATCCATGCCAGAAGCACCCAAAGTTTCATACTTTGGAAGTGGATGCTTAGATTTATTCGTTATTTTAACAAACATAATTTATTTCTAACTTCAAAAGTATAAAAAACTTAACCATGTGGCACTTATCTTAGCTTGATTATTCAACAATGAATTGAATATAACTTTGCCACAGTTTTAGGAATAGAAAAATTTAAGTTTGTAAAGTATCA
>RFSL01000276.1 GCA_009923965.1 Flavobacteriia bacterium
ATCTGCAACTTTAACAAATCCAGCGATATTTGCACCTTTTACGTAATCAATAGTTCCATCTGCTTCTTTTCCATATTGAACGCAAGCAGTATGAATAGAGACCATTATTCCGTGAAGTTTTGAATCAACTTCTTCCGCTGTCCAAGATAGTCGCAATGAATTTTGTGACATTTCTAAACCAGAAGTTGCAACACCTCCAGCATTGGATGCTTTTCCAGGAGCAAATTGAACTTTAGCAGCTTGAAATGCGGTAATTGCTTCAGGTGTTGATGGCATATTTGCTCCTTCAGCTACACATTTTACACCATTAGCGATTAGAGCCTTCGCTTCAGCTTCATTTAATTCATTTTGAGTTGCACATGGTAAAGCAATATCAACTTTTACTTCCCAAGGTCTTTTTCCAGCTACAAATTTTGCAGATGGATATTTAGTAGCATATTCTGAAATTCTACCACGCTTCACATTTTTCAATTCCATTACAAAAGCTAATTTATCAGCCGTAATTCCTTCAGAATCGTAAATGTATCCTTCAGAATCTGACAATGTAACAACTTTAGCTCCTAATTGAGTTGCTTTTTCAGTTGCGTATTGTGCAACATTTCCTGAACCAGAAACAGCGACTATCTTTCCTTTAAAAGAGTCATTTTTTGTCGCTAACATTTCTTTTGCAAAATAAACAGTTCCATATCCTGTTGCTTCTGGGCGAATTAAAGATCCTCCCCAGTTTCTTCCTTTACCAGTTAAAACTCCAGTAAATTCGTTTCTTATTCTTTTATATTGACCAAACATATAACCAATTTCTCTTCCGCCAACTCCGATATCTCCTGCTGGAACATCTGTGTCTGGTCCGATATGTCTGCATAATTCTGTCATAAAAGATTGACAAAATTTCATTACTTCATTGTCAGACTTTCCTTTTGGGTCAAAGTCAGAGCCACCTTTTCCTCCGCCCATTGGTAAGGTTGTTAGTGAGTTCTTAAATGTTTGTTCAAAACCTAAGAATTTTAAAATTGAAAGATTCACAGAAGGGTGGAAGCGAAGTCCTCCTTTATATGGACCGATAGCAGAATTAAATTCTACTCGATAACCTCTGTTTACTTGAATCTCTCCTTTGTCATCTAACCAAGGAACTCGAAACAAAATAGTTCTTTCTGGTTCTACAATTCTGTCAAGAATTTTGAAAGATTTATATTTTGGGTGTTCTTCCATAAACGGAATTACAGCTTCTGCTACTTCTTGCACTGCTTGAAGAAACTCAGTTTCGTGTGAATTTTTTGATCGAACACTGTTCATAAATTGCTCGATTTCTGTATGATAATTTTTAGACATATATATATATTTTTTTAAATTAATCGTCGCAAATGTAGATAAGATTTTTGATTCTCAATTCACTAAAATCGAATAATTTAT
>RFSL01000277.1 GCA_009923965.1 Flavobacteriia bacterium
ATATCTTCATCTTTTAATTCAAGTGCAATTTTCAATTTTCTAAGAATGATATTGTTGTTTAATTGTTTTTCGACTATTGGTACTTCTCCATCTTTTTTCCCGCGATTTGCTACAATCATTCCGTTTAGAAAAAATGCTAATTTTTGATCATTTAACGCTTGAAATGCTTCGTCATCATCTTTCTTCAACCAATCGCTAATCTCAGCTCTTGTAACTTCTTTTCCAGCAAATTCAAATAATTCAATCATCTTTGAATCGCTGTAATCGAAAATAAAACGGATTCGTCGAATTATGCTATTGTTATTCATGTGCTTTTTATTTTACGTTAAGACAAACAACTTTACTTATCAATTTTAGTTAGTGCTTGCTCAATATCATAAATAATATCCTCGTAAAATTCTACACCTATTGAAAGTCTCACCATTTTTTCAGTGATGGAAAGTTTATTTTTTAGTGCAGGATCAAGATCTACATGCGTCATTGTTGCTGGATGTTCAGCTAAACTTTCAGTTCCACCTAAACTCACTGCCAACTTTATAAGTTTTAAGGAATTTAAAAAACGAAAAGCATCCTTTTCTGCTCCTTTGACATCAAATGAAATCATTCCACCATTGCTGAGGCATTGTTTATTTTTAATATGGAATTGTGCTCCATCTTTTTCGCTTAGATTTCCGATATAATAGACTTTTTCTACAAGAGGATGTGTATTTAAAAAAGCAGCTACTTTTTCAGCATTTATTGCCTGTGTATCCATGCGAACCTTGAGCGTTTCCAAACTTCTAAGTAATAACCATCCAGAATTGGGACTAGCCATATTTCCAAGAAATGTTCTTAATCCTTTCACTCTTTGCATTAATTCTTTTGATCCCAAGCATGCTCCAGCAATCACATCGCTATGTCCACCAATATATTTAGTTGCAGAATAAAGAACTAAATCGGCTCCATGTTTTAAAGGATGCTGCCAGATTGGACCCATGTATGTATTGTCAACTGCTAAATAAATTTCTTTCTCCGAGCTAGAAAAATACTTTGCTATTTCTTTACTTTCTTCAATATCAATTAAGTCGTTTGTTGGATTTGCAGGAGTTTCGATGTAAACCATTGCTAACTTATCTGCAATTCCAGTATTCTCAACTAACTGAATAATATCTTCTTTGGTTTGACCAACACTAAATTCTGCTACACTTATCCCGAATTTTGGAAGTATTTTTTTTATAAAATGATCACTTCCGCCGTATACTGGATTACTAATAAGAAGTAAATCTCCAGGTTTAAGGAATTCTAAAAGTACAGTTGTAATAGCAGCCATTCCGCTTTCAAATACAGCACATTCCTCTGCTTCATCCCAAAGTGTTAGTCGATTCTCTAATATTTCAAGATCTGGATTATTTATTCTGCTATAGATAAGTC
>RFSL01000278.1 GCA_009923965.1 Flavobacteriia bacterium
ACATTCAGAATATTTCACTTTTGGATGTTTGGAAATCAGATACACTACTTACAAATTCTAGTAACGTTCGTTATTCTAGCTGTTGGGGTTTTGAGAGAAATTCCAAAGAATATGCGATTATCGGTTCTACAGAAGGCGCTCATTTTTTTGAGCTAACCCTTGACGATAAATTAAAATTTCTTGATTTTATTCCTGGGCGTTATGTTTCTTCACAAGCAACACATCGAGAGTATAAAACTTATCGTCAATATGCTTACGCAGTTGGTGATGAAGGATTGAGTAGTCTTCAAATAATGGACTTGTCTTATTTACCTGATTCTGTACATTTAGTTAAAGACTTGCAAAACAATTTGTTTGGAAAAACACATAATCTTTTTATCGATACGACGAATGCCTTGCTTTATTTATGTTCTGTAAAACCAATTGTTAATAGTATAGATCAATCGTTAATTCCCTTGTGTGTATTTTCGCTTGAAGATCCTATAAATCCTTTACTTCTTTGGTCTGGTCCTTCAGATATAACTCAGGTTCATGATATTTTTGTTCGAGATAATTTAGCAATTTTAAATTGTGGTTTCGAAGGACTTCGGGTTTACAATTTTTTACAAGCGAATCAACCAGAATACCTTAGTAATTTAGATTTTTATTCTGATCAAGGTTTTAATCATCAAGGTTGGTTAAGTCCTGATAATTCAACTTATGTTTTTGCAGATGAAAATGCTGGTTTACGCATCAAGAAATGTAGATTAAATGCAGATTATTCCATAACTGTAGACAAACTATTTGAATCGAGTGATAAGAGTTTTCCTAAAACTCCTCACAATATACAAATCACAAATGATTTTGCTTTTGTAGCTTATTACAACGATGGTTTGCGAATTTTTGACTTAAGAACAGATGTTCCTACTGAAATTGCTTCCTTCGATACTTATTCTGATATTTCGGGGGAAACATTTTCTATGTGGGGAGCTTGGGGTATTTATGCTTTGTATTCAAGTGAGCGAATTATTGTTTCTGATAGAAAAAATGGCTTATTTTTATTTGATTTTGATCGCTCAAGATTTCTCAATTCAGCGCCTTCTTCAGGATTTACTATTTCACCTAACCCGCTGTATCAATCTGAATCTCTCATTATTTCTGTTCCAAGTAATATAAATAGTTTTTCTTATGAATTTTTTGATGCAAATGGAAAGGTTTTAGAGAAAATGGATATTCAGAATACCTCAAATTATTCTCTGAACTTACAATATAAATCTGGGATTTATTTTATTTATTTACGTTATATAAATTCTCTTAATGAAGTAGAATACTATGTTAAGAAGGTAGTATTAGTATAAAAAAAACTTCTGTGGTGAACAGAAGTTTTTTTATAAAAAAATAGAC
>RFSL01000279.1 GCA_009923965.1 Flavobacteriia bacterium
TTACTACTTCATGGTCTACTAATTACGAATAAATTACCTTTGCAAATAGAATTAAGCATTTTAACCATATGAAAATTGAACAGATTTATACGCGGTGCTTGGCTCAGGGAGCTTATTATGTAAGCAGTGATGGCGAAGCTTTTATAATTGACCCCTTAAGAGAAACCGCTCCTTATATTGAGCGATTGGATCAAGATAAGGTAAAACTAAAATACATTTTTGAAACTCATTTTCATGCTGATTTTGTTTCAGGACATTTGGATTTGAGCCGAAAAACAAATGCCCCCATAATTTTTGGTCCGAATGCTGCGCCCGAATTTGAATGTACAATTGCCGAAGATGAGCAGATTTTTGAAATTGGAAAAATAAAGCTAAAGGTGCTTCATACTCCAGGACATACGATGGAAAGTGCCTGCTATTTACTCATCGATGAAAATGGAAAAGACACCGCACTGTTTTCTGGAGACACCTTGTTTTTGGGAGATGTTGGTCGACCAGATTTAGCTCAAAAAGCAGCAGATGTTACGCAAGATCAATTAGCGGGTATTCTCTATGATAGTTTAATAGAAAAAATAATGCCTCTTGAGGATGATATTATTGTTTATCCTGCTCACGGAGCTGGATCTGCATGCGGAAAAAACATGATGAAGGAAACGCTTGATACCTTAGGAAATCAAAAGAAGATGAATTATGCCCTAAATCAAGTTAATAAAGCATCATTTGTTGCTGCTGTTACAGATGGTTTACTTCCACCACCTGCTTATTTTGGCGCTAATGTAGCAATGAATAAAAAGGGCTACGAAAGTTTTGAAGTGATAAAAGAAAAAGGGTTGAAGCACTTGACTTGTTCTGTTTTTCAAGAGGTAGCAGAAAGCACTAAGGCACTTATTCTTGATACGAGAGATAGCAATGATTTTTACCAAGGATTCATTCCTCAATCGATTAACATTGGCTTAAATGGTGAATTTGCACCTTGGGTTGGCGCAATGATTGGAGATGTAAAACAAGCTATTTTGTTGGTTGCAAAGCCTGGAACAGAAGAAGAAGTTATCACGCGCTTAAGTAGAGTTGGTTTTGATACTATTCTTGGTTTTCTTGATGGAGGATTTGAAACATGGAGAAATGCAGGGAAAGAAATTGATCAAATTCATAGAATTAATAGCAGCGAATTTTCTGAAAGCTTTATCCCTGAGAAATCTGTGGTAGTTGACGTGCGAAAAGACACAGAATATGCCGCTAACCACGTTGCTGAAGCCTATAGCAAACCACTTACTACTATCAATAGGTGGATTGAAAATTTAAACAAAAATGAGCATTTCTTTCTGCATTGTGCAGGTGGTTACCGAAGTATGATTGCTGCAAGTATTCTCCAAAGTAGAGG
>RFSL01000280.1 GCA_009923965.1 Flavobacteriia bacterium
GCTGCGACCAAGGCAAGGTGAATAATCAAAACTGCCTTTTGCCAAGTAGGTCTATCATTCCATTTTTGTTCTGGATTGAATGGGTCAAATGCTAAACCAATACCCATAGAAGCTGTTGCTTGCATATAATCTTTAGAAACAATTGCTTGAAATAGTCCTAAAAGTAAAAAACCAATGTAGAGGAACTTGTTAAATGATGTTTTCATTGAGATGTCGTTTAATTTATCCCAAAATTAAAAGTCGATATTTGATTAGAATTGTACTTTTAAGACACTACTTAATTTCCCAAATAATTTTATCTCCATCCACTTTACTTGCTGACTTAAAAAAATCTTTAGGGTTGTGATTTGTAATTTTTCGAAACTCCTTAATTAAATAAGATTGGTCATAATAACCTTCTTCATAGGTTATTTCAGTCAAATTCTTTAATTGTTCATTATTCAATTTGTTGGCTAATGAGCTTCTAAATCTACAAATTCTACGATATTCCACAGGACTACAACCCATATGTTTTTGGAAATGTCTTTGAAAAGTTTTTAGATTAAGTCCAACCTTAATTGCAATATCAGAAATGGAAATTTGCTCATTATTATTTTCTAATAATATTAACGAATTTTCAATATTGGATACTTCTTGATTGTCACAAAATTGAGAAAGTAAAAATGATTCGATTTTACTAATTTCAACGTCACTTGAAAATAAACTTTCTCCAAATTGACCCCAAACATCATTCTTTAATTCTTGAGAAAAGTTAGGTGCCAATGAAAGGTAATTATCCTTGAAAAATCGATTCAATCCTGCTGGTTTGAATACAATAGAGATTTCCCTTAATTGTCCTTTGTATTCTAACAATACGGGTGTTGTGTATTTTCCAAGTATTTCAATGTGTACTCCCACGTCTGTGTTTTCCGAAATTTGAAGTGACCAATTTTGTCTATGAACAGATGCTCCCTTGAAAAATGAAAGTCCTGTATTGAAATGGGGGAATGCTACATACTTAAAGGTTGAGTTTGGCTTACCTTCATAAATATAGAAGCATTCAATATACTTTTTCAGAATTGGTGAAGATGGCGCTATTGTCTTTATCACAAAAAAGAGAGATTTGTTCTAAAGTTAATTAAAGAAAAATAAAAAGATGCAACTAGCGTAACTCACTGATAGACAAAGAAAAAGCCATCATCGCTGATGGCTTGTCCAGTGTGGCTCCTCAGACTGGACTCGAACCAGTGACCCTCTGATTAACAGTCAGATGCTCTAACCAACTGAGCTACTGAGGAGTAGCGTGTTTTCCTTTTCACTCCTTTGATTAATCCCGCAATTGCGGGACTCAACCAACTGAGCTACTGAGGAGTAGCGTGTTTTCCTTTTC
>RFSL01000029.1 GCA_009923965.1 Flavobacteriia bacterium
ATATCACTAATGAAAACCCCAATATCCAAAGCTAATGCAGCACGGATTCCTTTAGTAATACTTGTTTCTAAGAGAACAAAAAATACTGGTCCAACCATCACGCTGAGCAAAAAACCAATGCCTATAGCTTGTAAAAAAAATTGCATAGAACAAACTTAATATTTCTTTTTCGGTTTATTTCAGATAAATAAGTGATTGTTCAATACCGGAATGTTGATAATCCAATGAAACTCATTAAATTTGCAATATAAATAATATCTTATGAAGACAATTTCTGCCAATGAAAAATTGGATGCAATTATTGCAAGTGTTGAAAAAAGTGGCCTAAAGGCAACGAAACTAATTGAAAATTTAAAAGATTTGCGTGAATTAGCTTTAAAAGAACAGGACCCACTTGTTGTAAAAGTACTTCGTTTAAGTTATGAATTCATTGAAGAAAATAAGGTATTTGATGTGCAAGCACAATATGAAGAAGATGAGGAAGGAAATGAATATCCTATCGACATTGAAGATAAAGAAAACTTATTGTATTTATTGAATCTACTTAAAAACGCAGAGCAGAAAATTAACCGTGAAGAAATAAAAGATTATAGAACTTCTTTAAAATTAGAATTGTATTAATTTTTACGCTTTAAAAACTCAGATTTACAGCTATTAATTGCAAAAGCTACAATATTTTGAAGTGCTTTCATGTTCAAAGGGTAATTCTAAATTATAGATTTCAGAAATTACTAGTTCAACAAGCTCTTTAAATATTTCAGGAAATTCTTCTAGATTAGTTTTACCCTCCAATTTCAATTCAAAGGAATCTTTTAAATTTACTAAGGAATAAATTGCTGCAACATCTGGTATAACCTTGTATTTTTCTTTAAAAAATATAGAATAAAGCGCAAGCTGCAAAGCATGTTTACAGGCAGCAAAAGAAGGAATTAACCCAGCTTCAATTATTTTAAATTCCACATCTTTTTTAGTCACTTTTCCAGTTTTGTAATCTATTACACGGTATTTACTGCCAATTCTGTCGATTCTGTCGATATATCCCTTAAAATTTATTGTTTTTTTTTCTCCATTTAATTCGATTTCAACTGAACTTGTCATTTCAGCTTCTACTTGTTCTATAAATACAGGCTCTGTTTGTTTTTCTAGAAACATCTTCTCCGCTTTTAGTGTGTTTTCGGTTATTTGCATTGCCATTTCATAGCTTAAGAGGTTTTTTCCTTTCAAAAAAAGCTGCTCATCATTATTAAAATAGTTTGAAAATTCCTGATATAAAATTCCTTTATAGCTTGTAAGCATTTTTTCTACATCTTTTATTTCTAAATTTTTTGGGGCTGGTGAAACTGGATTCCCATTTGTATCTCGCTGGGCAAAAGGTTGAAATAATAATTCCAAAGTTTTATGGATTAAGGAACCAAATGTGCTCGATTCTAGATCTTCTTCAACCGCCTTCTCTTCTCCAAATTCTACAATGTAGCGGTAATAAAAATCAAGTGGGCAAGTAATGTATTTATTCAGTCCAGAAGCAGAAATACTCCGTTCAAAAAATGTATTTAGTCGAATTAATATTTCTTCTTGTTTGGCTACAATTGTTGCGGGAAGAACTTGTAGCTCAGGAAAAGGCACCGAATAAAAATGCTTTTTAAGTTCTACCTTTTTAGTGTAATTTGCTAACTCAAGTTCTAACTGAAGTAAATACCTGCTTGCTTCATTGCTGCTAATTTGCTCAACTGCAGTAGTATAAGTTGCAGTAAAAGTTTTACACTTGTGTAATAAGCGATAAAAATGATGTGCAAATAAACCTTGTTTTTCACGGAGCGAGGGTAAACCAAGACCATATCTTAAATCCATTGGAATAACAGAATTTAAGACATTTGTATTTGGTAATTTCCCCTCGTTTAACCCAACAATAATAAGGTGTTCAAAATCCAAAAGTCTTGTTTCTAAAAGCCCCATAACTTGAAGTCCTTGAATTGGATTTCCGTGATAAGCAATGCTTTTTCCTCCCCAATGTTGAAAGAAAAGAAGCTTGAAACTTCGCAATGCAATTTTTGGAATTCCTTCTTTTAATATCTGCTCAAATTCCAAGAGTGCTTCATCAAAAACACGAATAATATTCCGCTCAAATTCATTTGTTATAGGAAGTAATTCTAATAAAATCTTGTTTAGAGAACGAATAACTTCCATGGCTTTTTTCCAATCTTGCTTCCAATCTTGTGTAATTAATTGAATAATTTTATATGTATTCTTTCCTAAATCTAACTTATCGCAATTTTGAAAAACTTTATTCTTTCTTATGGTATCTTGTTCAAGGGAAACTAAGATTCTTTTTTCCTCGCGGTTAATAGCTCCTAGCGTAAAAACATGATTTATAATTCGCTGTAAATCTTTGTAATAGATTGCATTTGATTTAAAGCGCGATTTATTTTCTTGAATATCAAAAATAAGTTCTACCCAGGTTTTTATTGGTGTTTGACTTAAAGGAAGACCCAAGGTAATGTTTGCTTTTCCTACAGAAATAGGAATGTTTTTGACCATTGAACTAATTAAGGTTTCATCTGCTAATAAGACGAGGGTGGAATCCAATTCTGCAGGGCTTAATTTTGAGAGTTCTGTAGCAGCCACCTTTACTTGCCCCGTGTGTTGCGCGCACTCAACAACATTCATAACAAGATTTTTATCCCATAAATTATCTCCGATTATCTCTGGCTTTCCGATTTCTAGAAACTCCATATTTTTCCTTATAAAAGCCCCTGCTTCATGAATTTTATTTTCGTAATAAAAGATATCAGCATCGACTAAAAAACTTGCTTTCTTTAGTTTTAATAAATTTTTTATAATGCTTAGTTCTGATTTCGAGAGGGCATTAAATCCTGCAAAAATAAAATGTTGCTTTTCATTTCCGGAAAGAACTACAACTGTGTTTTCGGCAAGTTTTCGATAGGCCAAGCTCGCTGTTATTGTATTTTTATTCTGTAGTTTTTTATGAAGTTCCGCATAATATTTTGGCAAGCGATCCCAAAACTCCATGAATTTCACCTGCGATGCCGAAAAATTTTCTTCATCAATTTGCCAACTCTCTAATTCTTTAATTGCCTTGAGATTTTTAAAAACCTGTTCATGATCTAACATATACCGATCAATATCATCAAAATCACTTAGAACAATCATTCCCCATGTAAGAAATTCTTCAAAAGTAGCATCTTTACACTCCTCTGTTTCAAGATACATTTCAAAGAGATAAAGGAGTAAACGTGTCTTATCAATAATTGGCAATGAATGTTTTTTTACCCAACGATCAATCGTAATTATTTCTGGCGAGAAGATTGGTTTACCATACGTGTTGAATAGCGCTTGAGACAAATATTTTGTTGCTCTTTCTGAAGGAAGAACAACGGTAAGATTTCTCAAGTCAAAATCATTTTCCTTAATATAGGTGGCTATTTGATCAATAAAATTCATGCTATTTCAACTTTAATAAATAATTATTTAGTCTAAATGTCTTATTCAAACCAAACGTTATCAAAGAATTTTTTTGGTCTATCTGAATGCAGATACTTATTTCCGCCATATGTTTTGATTACAGCAAAATATTTTTCACTAAAAATAATTCGAACCCAATTTAATCCTTCAGGATAGGTGTCTGACAACCCTTCAAAAAGTAGCGTTCCGTCATCCAGAATTTTTTTATAAAAACTCACATTTGGTGGGCATGCGATATAGATGGTAGCAATTTGTTCAAAAGACAGTGTTGAATCGTTTGGTACAATATCAATAAAATAGGAGTTTCCTTGACCGTATTCTCGGTAAATCAAACTCAAGCTTCCATCTGTATTTTTTTCAGAAAAGGGTTTACCATGAAAATTCGCATTTAATCCGCTTTCCAAATCCTTATATGTATAAGACCGATAAGAATTGATCGTTTTTTTGGCTAGGGTTTTATTTTCACTTCTTGTCCATAACATTGGCCTTAATCGGAATCCTCTTGTTCGCAGAAGATTAATTACACCTTCACTTCCCGCTAAATGGCCGGCCCCAATTGCACAGAAAAAGGATTCTTTTTTCTTCAAAATAGAATCCAAATTATGAGCCATTTTATTATTTCTATCAGTTATTAATGCAGTAAATTGTTCCTTATCTGCTGATAAATTTGCCCTGATAAATCGCTCAATGGCAGAAATATCTCCTTTAAGATAGAGTTCTATTAGTTTTTGATTAGAGAAATCATTAAACGCATCATTAATAAAAACACGTTTCGTAAAATTTAATTTCGCGCCCAAATTAAGTTGATCCTTCACATCTTCAAGCGCAAAAAATTTCTTATTTGCATTGTGACAATACTCCTCTAATGCAGCGTCAATAAATTGTGGCATACCATTTTCATCACCATAGGTTGTTCTTGATGCAATTTCTGATGCTGTATATGCTTTTCCATCCTTATCATAAAGTGTATTTGGTAAATCTTCTCTTGAATCTATATCTTTAAACAATTCGAATATATCTGCTTCCAGAATAATAAGATTAGCTCTATCTAAGGCATAATAGACCGAGTCTGATAAATCAAAAATGCGCTTATCATTTGAGTGCAATGTTCCAAATAAATAAGATTTTTCTTTCAGTCCATTTCCGGAAATCTCCCATAACAGTTGTTTGTCAACGTTTACATATTGTCCTACAATGCTTGAAATATGATAAATAAAAAGAAAAAAAAGAATGTGTTTCATTTACAATCAAAGATAGTAATATATCCGCATCAAATAAAAACACGAGCAACATTCGTTTCCCCAAAAGAATAAGGTAAATAAGCCAATGAAGGAATTGCTTTTGTCAGAATTATTGGAGCTTTACTGCCAATGCATATTTTTCCGTGAGTTCCTTTCAAACCCATTGCGTAAGCGGAATTTATTGTTAAGGCATTTAATGCTTCTTCGGGTGTCATTTTCATTTTTATACATGCCAAAGACCAAATCGTAAATAAATTATAATTTGGAGCTGATCCAGGATTAAAATCACTTGCTAGAGCCAGGGGTAAATCTGCTGCTATTATTTTTCGTGCGTCACCAAAAGGAAGACCGAGAAAGTGCGAACAGCCAGGAAGTAAAGTAGGCATGCAATTACTATTTTGAAGTGCCAAAATATCTTCTTGATCAATTTCCTCTAAATGATCTACACTCAAAGCTCCCATTTCAACTGCTTTTTTCACTCCACCGAGTATTGTAAATTGATTTACATGTACTTTTGGAATTAAACCATCTTCTTTCCCAGCACTAATTATCTCAGCCATTTCATCAACCGAGAAATAATTTTTCTCACAAAAAACATCGATATATTCTGCTAATTCCTCTTTTGCAATTAGAGGAAGCAATTCCTTAATAATTAAGTCAATGTAGCCCCGATGATTTTCTTTATATGCAAGCGGGAATGCATGCGCACCTAAAAAAGTTGCTTTAATTTCAATTTTATTCGTTGCTTTTAGTTTTTTTATAACTCGAAGCATTTTAAGTTCCGATGCTACACTTAAACCATAACCTGATTTAATTTCGATTGCCCCAGTTCCGCAAGCAATCATTTTTTGAATTCTTTCTTGCGCAGAATTAAAAAGTTCCTCTTCTGATATATCAGCTAATTTTGCTGCAGAATTTAAAATTCCACCACCTTTTAGCGCGATTTCTTCGTAGCTCATTCCATGAATTCGGTCAACAAATTCTTCCTCTCTTGTTTTTGCAAAAACAGTATGTGTATGTGAATCACAAAATGCAGGTAAAACAAAACAGCCTTCAGCATCAATTATTTCAATATCGCTTGAGCTTCCGATTTCTTTCCAATCATCCATTTTTCCGTAAGCAATAACTTCATTGTCTTCAAGGTAGAGAAAAGCATTTTTAATAATTGGTAATTCTTGCATATCTTTTCCTTTGCGGATAAGAGGTATCTCTTCGCCCGCTTGCACTAAGCCTTTTATATTTTTAATGAGGATTTTCTGCATGCAAGAAATTTATTTGTAAAGATAGTATTCATAAAGTTTTAGTGGAAAAATTTAATTCTTTTTTGTATCTTCAAGTAAATTGAATGATGAAGAAAGAAGAATTAGGACCTTGGGGCGAAGAGAAAGCAAAAAATTACCTTTTGAAAAAAGGATATGTTTTTGTAGATAAAAACATCCGATTCAAAAGATATGAAGTAGATATTGTAATGGAAAAAAATAATTTATTAGTTATTGTTGAAGTTAAAACACGAAATACAGCAGAAATTGGTGAACCTTGGAAGGCTGTAACTCGAGGAAAGCAAGGGCAAATCATAAAAGTTGCAGATCATTATGTTCAATCAAACCAGATAGACAAAGATGTTCGCTTTGATATTGTTTCCATTGTCCACAATTCTTACCGCACAAATATTGAACATTTGGAAGGGGCTTTTACTGTATAAACCGTTATACTTTTTTTAGCCCTTCATGCCGTTTGGCTGGCAGCATTTCGGTAGTTTTTCAACATCTTCTTTTTTTGCCTTGCTTTCATCAGCATCATAACCAAGTTGATTTAATATTTTTTTTATTTCAAGCAAGGTAATTTTTTTAGTTGAAAATTTAACTTCTACTTTATTTGTTTCTAAGTTCAATTCTGCAAACTTAATCCCTTTCGTATAGTTTAATTTTTCTTCAATACGTTCTTTACAGTCATCACATTGAGATGAGGTACTAATTACAATAGTTTGAATTTTTGGGGTTTTTTGACTGAATCCCTTTAAAGTTAAAAGGATGAATAGCGTTGACAGCAGTATATTTTTCATGTTCAAAGATTTATAGATTTAAATGTTACTTTTTAGTTTTTGCAATGGCATAACGGATTCCGACATAAATATTTATTCCAGTTATAGGCATGAATATATTTGTTGCATCAAATTTACTGCCAAATGGATTAGCTGCATCAATTATCGGGTTTTTTTGTACGGAATTTGTTAAGTTCTCCCCACCAATGTAAAAATCAAATTTTTTATAAACATGCGTTATTTGTGCATTTATCATCGGATACATTCTACTTTTCATGTCAGAAATTAAGAGTGTGTCATTCGTCATATCTCTTTGAATTGGCAAACGAGAAGGGCTAAATATAGAACAGGTAAAATCATATTCCCAGCGTTTATTACGACTGCGGTAAGCTAAATTAACAAATCCCCTGTGCCTTGGGATCATTACTTGTTGGCGCATTTCATTCCCATATTTTGACTCAACATCTAAAAATTTATAAGCCAAACGAATATCAAGATTTTTAATCGGTGAGAAACTAAATTCTGTTTGAAAGCTATTAGAAAAAGAGCTGTTTTTTATATTTGAAAAAACAACAGTATTAACGGTTTCATCACGGTCTATAATTAGTTGATTCTCAAAGCGCGTATGATAAAAATCAAGAGATATGGTTGCTTTACGCTCAAAAATTTTCATTTCGTGGACAAGTGATCCGCCGATATTCCAAGAAATTTCAGGTTTTGTCTCGCTTGGGGCGATCCATTGCTTTGAACTTGCAAGTAGTGAAACATTGTCTATAATAAAGTTTGGAACTCGCCATCCTTTTCCTGCAGTAAAACGTAGATCCGTCATTTCTGATAAAAGATATTTTAAATGAACCCGAGGAGAAAATTGTCCTCCAAAAATACTGTGATAGTCATACCGACTTCCAAAAACCCCTGTTAACCTTCTGCCTGTATAAGTGTATTCTGCAAAGATTCCCGGTACAAGTTCCATGCGCTTTTGTGAAAGAGTATCTGCCTGCTGTGAAATATCTATGGCAACAAAGCTTGTTCCAATTTTAATAGTATGATCGCTTGTTCCAATAATATCATCATAAATCACGTTGATATATCCTCTTTTTTCTAAACCAGAAAAAGTCTTAAGTCCAAAAAAACCATCGATTTCTTGGTGTTTTATGTTGTAGACAATTCCAAGAGATTGCATAGGGCGTTTTCCAAAAAAACCTGTTTTGCCGTAAACATCTATATGTTTAGAATTAATTAAAACACCATAATTTATCGTGTCTACTTGATTTTCTTCATTGCGAAAAAAGGAAGTTTGTCCTCCCACTTTTCGGTCCCTGTAAAAATTTATACCGAATTGCGCCTCCATTTTTTTCCCTTTGTATGCCCAACGATTCATAAATGCGGTATTATCGCCTGTTGGCAAATCGCGAAAAGCATCTTTATTGCGATCAATATTACCATAAGTACTTGAAACATGTCCTAAAAAGCCCGTGCTCCATTTGGGATTTAGAATTATCCCTTTATTGAAATTAAATTCCGATCTACCGAAAATATTTTGATAAACATTCAAGTAGATTTTTTCCATTTCATCGGGTTTCTTTAACTCTAAATTCACAAGGCCGGCCATAGATTCATAACCGTTTACAACATTCCCAGTACCTTTTGTGATTTGTATGGATTCTATCCATGTTCCTGACAAAGACGAGAGACCAAACGCGCTTTCCAAGCCTCTTAAATAAGGAATGTTTTCCATTTGTATTTGTGTGTAAACACCATCTAAACCCATCATTTGAATTTTTTTAGCACCAGAAACGGCATCGGTGATGTTTACATCTACACTTGCATTTGTCTCAAAGGATTCCGATAAATTACAACAGGCTGCTTTTCTTAATTCTATGGCAGTTAATTCTTCAACATGCAAAGTTTTTAGACGTGAGATAGAATGCCCATTTTTGCGGTATTCTATAAGTATTTCAGGTAATAATTTGTCTGAATAAAGAATAACATTTAGAGCTGTAAAACGATCTTTTTTACTTACAATGAGTGTGTCTGGGTTGTACCCAAAGGCCGAAATAACCAAGGTGTCTGGTAATTCTTTTGGTAAAACAAGCTCAAAGGTTCCGTCTTCGCGACTTACAGCCCCTGTTTTAGCTTGTAAAAGCTTGATTTTTGCGCCGTAAATTGTTTTTTTTTGACTTCCATCAGCTCCCTGAATGAGGCCTTTAATTTGTGCATTGACGATATTTGTAATACAACAAAAGGATAAAATAATTAGATAATAAGTTTTCATAAATTAGCATTTAAAAATTGAACAAAAAGATTCTTGTCCTAATTTTTAAATACGGAAAACTTGGTTTTGAATTAGAATTGTTTTTCTAGATTTCGGTGGAGGGTCTTTCCAGTTGTTAATACATAACTGGATTTCAGCTAATAAGACATTTTTAGAATGGTA